>JAASSE010000003.1 GCA_021768055.1 Gammaproteobacteria bacterium
ACCAGGAACACGCTCACCAGCATGAAGTGCAGGATGAAGATGCCGGCATCGAGACGCAGCAGTTCCGGGTCCCTAAGGACGTCGCCCAGTGCATTGCTTTTTACTTCAGCATCACTGTGAAAATGCATGTGCTGCGGATCGGGTACCACCAGGTACAGGATCGCGATGCCGAGCAGCGCCAGTACCGCGGTGCTGGTGAAGATGCCCGACAGGCCGATCCATTCGTTCACCACCGGGCCAAAGATCATCGACAACGCAAACGCGGCGCCGATGCTGGCGCCGATCAGCGCCATCATCTTGGTGCGGTGTTCTTCGCGGGACAGGTCGGCCGCCAGTGCCATCAGCGCGGCTGCGATCGCACCGGCGCCCTGCAGACCGCGGCCGATGATGATGCCGTAGATCGTGTCGGCCGAGGCCGCCACCAGGCTGCCGGCGGCGAAAATAAGCAGTCCCACCATGATCACCGGCTTGCGGCCGATACGGTCGGAGAGCATGCCGAACGGGATCTGCAGCAACGCCTGGGTGAGGCCGTAGATACCCAGCGCGAGCCCGGCCAGCAGCGGCGTCGCCCCGGGCAGTTCTTCGGCGTAGAACGCGAACACCGGCAGGATCATGAACAGGCCGACCATGCGGAACGCATAGATCAGCGCTAGCGACACCCCGGCACGGCGCTCGGTTTTACCCAGATTTTCCTGGAATACTGACACTTCTTACAGGTGGTACTTGACCGCGAGGTTAAAAGCACGGCATTCTAGCAGATTGGCTTTTGTACCCGATATTTTTATGGATACCATCCAGATCCGTGGTGCCCGCACCCATAATCTGAAAAACATCGACCTCGATATACCGCGCGACAAGCTCATCGTGATCACCGGCCTGTCCGGCTCCGGCAAGTCCTCACTCGCGTTCGACACCATTTTTGCCGAAGGCCAGCGCCGCTATGTCGAGTCGCTGTCGGCCTATGCACGCCAGTTCCTGGCAATGATGGAGAAGCCCGATGTCGACCACATCGAGGGCCTGTCGCCGGCGATTTCGATCGAGCAGAAAACCACCTCGCACAACCCGCGCTCGACCGTGGGCACGGTCACCGAAATCTACGATTACCTGCGCCTGCTGTTCGCGCGCGCCGGCACCCCGCGTTGCCCAGAACACGGCACCCGGCTGGAAGCGCAGACGGTGAGCCAGATGGTCGACCACATCCTGTCGCTGCCAGCTGATAACCGGCTGATGCTGCTGGCGCCGGTGGTACGCGAGCGCAAGGGCGAGTACCAGGCACTGATCGCGGACCTGAAACAGCAGGGCTTCCTGCGCGCCCGCGTCGACGGCACGGTGTACGAGCTGGACGAAGTGCCGGAACTGGAGCCGAACAAGAAGCACACCATCGAGGTCGTGGTCGACCGCTTCAAGGTGCGCGAGGACATCAAGCTGCGCCTGGCTGAATCCTTCGAAACTGCGCTGCACCTGGCCGATGATGTCGCCACCGTGGCCTGGATCGATGACACCGACAAGGCTGACCTGGTGTTCTCGGCACGCTTCGCCTGCCCCACCTGCGGTTACAGCCTGCAGGAACTGGAGCCGCGCCTGTTCTCGTTCAACAACCCCGCCGGCGCCTGCCCGGAATGCGACGGCATCGGCAACCAGCAGTTTTTTGACCCGGAGCGCGTGGTTGCGAACCCGCACCTGAGCCTGGCCGGTGGTGCCATCCGCGGCTGGGACCGGCGCAACGCGTATTACTTCAGCATCATCACCGCTCTGGCCGAGCATTACGGTTTCGATATCGAGATCCCGTACGAGGACCTGCCCGAAGAAATTCACACGCTATTGCTGTACGGCAGCGGCAGGGAAAAAATCGAATTCCATTATCCCGGCCACCGTGGTCGTCGTGGTCGCAAGCGCACCCATGCGTTCGAGGGTGTGTTGCACAACATGGAACGCCGCTACCGTGAAACCGAATCCAACGTGGTGCGCGAAGAACTGGCGAAATACCTGTCGCAACAGGCCTGCCCGGAATGCGACGGCAGCCGTTTGAACAAGGCGGCGCGCCACGTCTTCATCGAAGACAATACCCTGCCCGACATTACCGCGATGCCGATCCTGAAGGCGCTGGAATTTTTCAACGGGCTCAAGCTCGGTGGCAAGCGCGGCGAGATCGCCGCCAAGATCAACAACGAAATCTCGGCGCGGCTGCAATTCCTGGTCAATGTCGGCCTCGATTACCTGACGCTAGAGCGCAGCTCGGACACGCTGTCCGGCGGCGAGTCGCAACGCATCCGCCTCGCCAGCCAGATCGGCGCCGGCCTGGTCGGCGTGATGTACATCCTCGACGAACCATCCATCGGCCTGCACCAGCGCGACAACGACCGCCTGCTGAGCACGCTGACGCACTTGCGCGACATCGGCAACACCGTGATCGTGGTCGAGCACGATGAAGAAGCGATCCTGAGTGCAGACCACGTCGTCGACATCGGTCCCGGTGCCGGCGTACACGGTGGTGAAATCATTGCGCAGGGTACACCGGGCGATATCATGTCGAACCAGCGCTCTATCACCGGGCAGTACCTCGCGGGCGTGAAGACCATCGCGATCCCGAAACAACGGACAAACCATGACGGCCGCGTGTTCAGCATCAAGGGCGCCAGCGGCAACAACCTGCAGCAGCTCGATGTCGAATTTCCGGTCGGGCTGTTCACCTGCATCACCGGCGTGTCCGGCTCCGGCAAGTCCACGCTGGTGAACGATACGCTGTATGCGATTCTCGCGCGCGAGATCAATAACAACTCGATGAGTGTCGCAGCGCATGCCTCGCACCAGGGCATCGAGCATTTCGACAAGGTGGTAGAAATCAACCAGGCGCCGATAGGACGCACACCGCGCTCCAACCCGGCTACCTATACCGGATTGTTCACGCCGATCCGCGAACTGTTTTCAGCGACGCAGGAAGCACGCTCACGCGGGTACAAGCCGGGACGTTTCAGTTTCAACGTCAAAGGTGGACGCTGTGAAGCCTGCCAGGGTGATGGCGTTATTAAAGTGGAGATGCATTTCCTGCCAGACATCTATGTACCCTGTGACGTGTGCCAGAGCAAGCGCTACAACCGCGAAACCCTGGAAATCAAGTACAAGGGCAAGAATATCCACGAAGTACTGGAGATGACAGTCGAAGATGCACTGGTGTTCTTCGATGCGATCCCGGTGATCAAGCGCAAGCTGCAAACCCTGATGGATGTAGGTCTTTCCTATCTCACGCTGGGCCAGCGTGCCACCACGCTTTCAGGCGGTGAGGCGCAGCGCATCAAACTCTCACGTGAGCTGTCCAAGCGTGATACCGGGCAGACTTGTTATATCCTCGACGAACCCACCACCGGTTTGCACTTCCATGATGTGCAGCAATTACTGGATGTGTTACACCGCCTGCGCGACCACGGCAACACCGTGATTGTGATCGAGCACAACATGGACATCATCAAGACCGCGGACTGGGTCATCGACCTCGGCCCGGAAGGCGGCTACAAGGGCGGCTTGCTGATTGCCGCCGGCACCCCGGAACAGGTCGCCGACAACCCCGATTCATTCACCGGCCATTACCTGAAACGCATCCTCAAACCGGACTCTGAAAAACGTAAAGCTTCTGCATGAAGTAAAAAATTTTTTGATACATGGAGCCGTGAATTCATGAAATGGTGTTTCAAACCGAGCGTTTTAGGAATTATTTCCCTTCTGTTTCTTTCAAGTAGTGTCCATTCAGAACAAAAGGATCCGTTTACTGATTCTGTGGTTATTTTCAATACGATCTGCGCGAAATGCCACGAGGCACAATGCAGCGGAAGAATGAGTTTTGATGATGCTTATGAGACCTCAAAAAACCATGTCATTCGTCACTATGGAGAGGCTTCCGACAAGCAATGGCTGCAACAGGAGCTATTTACCATTCTCAATTATATGAAGGAGAAGTGTGCTTTCTACCCAATGGAGAGTGCGCCTCCCCCCAAGAGAATCTGGGGGCCTGACATATTAAATACAATGGCAACTCTGCTGGAACGAAATTACTTCATTCCACTGGGCCCCTTGTCGCCTGAAAATTACCGTATCGATCTGGAGCTGAAGAAAGACATTAAAGTCACCATACATCTGGTATCGGAGGATTTTAGTATGGTTATTGATGACTGTTTTACACCGAGTAACGGGGAGATAAGAATTCCCTTCTCCATTTCGGAACCAGGTAACTACTACTTCCGTATGTACCCGCAGGAACCTGTTCAGATCACTCGACTAAAGGTGAGCCCAGTAGAACTTAATAATGAATAAGCAGAGTCAACTGCAGAATCCCGCCATGATCTGGTTGAGTTTTGCTGTACGCATGACTTTATTTGCTGTCGCGCTGATGTGGCCAGCAGGCACCTGGCGCTGGTGGGAGGCATGGGCATTGGTCGTACTCTGGACTGTCTTTGGTATGGTTATGACAATTTTTTTATTGCGCCATGATCCAGAGTTACTTGCAGAGCGGTTGAAGCTTGTACCACTGCACAAGGAACAAAAAACCTGGGACAAGGCATTAATGCTACTGTTTTTCATTACAGGTATTGGGCTCTATCTTATTCCCGGATTTGATGTAGTACGTTATGAGTGGAGCGAGCCGTTGCCAGTATGGATGGAGATTTTGGCAATGCTTGCACACTTGCCTTGCTTTGTGCTTCTCGGCTGGGTAATGCGCGAGAATACTTATCTATCGCAGGTGGTAAAAATAGACAAGGATCGTGGGCATAAGGTGATTACTACCGGGCCCTACGCACTGGTTCGACACCCTATGTACACTGTAACCATCATATTGCTATTTGCCGTTCCCATTGCACTTGGGTCACGCTTTGCATTGACCCTTGCATTGTTTCTGACGGTATTGCTGATTGTGCGGACTTACTTCGAAGACCGTACTTTACACGCTGAACTAACGGGCTATAGCGAGTACGCCAAAGAAACACGCTATCGTTTAATTCCCGGGGTGTGGTGAAAAAAAATCCAGGCACAAAAAATAGGCAATAAAAAAGCCGGCAACGCCGGCTTTTTACTTTTTGATTATTTATATGTACTAGTCTTCTGCGACCACTTCAGCTGTTTCCGGGCGGTCGACCAGTTCGATGTACGCCATTGGTGCTGAGTCACCTGGGCGGAAGCCGCATTTCAGGATGCGGGTATAGCCGCCGGGACGCTCCTTGTAGCGCGGGCCCAGTTCGTTGAACAGCTTGCCGACCATCTTCTTGTCGCGCAGGCTGGCGAAAGCCAAACGGCGCTTGGCGACAGAATCTTCTTTCGCCAGGGTAATCAGCGGCTCGGCGACACGACGCAACTCCTTGGCCTTGGGCAAGGTAGTCTTGATGATTTCGTGTTCGAACAGCGAGTTTGCCATGTTGCTGAACATCGCCTTGCGATGACTGCTGTTCCTGTTCAGATGACGACCTGATTTACGATGACGCATGATTAATACCTAAAAAGCTGTGTTAGCTGGCTTCCTTGTCGCGAATAGACGCAGGCGGCCAGTTCTCAAGCTGGATACCCAATGACAGGCCGTGTGATGCCAGTACGTCCTTGATCTCGGTCAGTGACTTCTTGCCGAGGTTAGGTGTTCTGAGCAATTCAACTTCGGTGCGCTGTATCAGGTCACCAATGTAATAAATGTTTTCCGCCTTGAGGCAGTTTGCCGAGCGTACGGTAAGCTCGAGCTCGTCCACAGGACGCAGCAGGATCGGATCGATATCGGCTTCTTCGTCTGCTTCACCCTCTTCTTCCATGCTTTGCAGGTTGACGAAGGATGACAGCTGGTTTTGCAGGATCGTCGCCGCGGTACGGATCGAAGCTTCCGGATCAATCGTACCGTTGGTTTGCAGGTCGATGATCAGCTTGTCCAGGTCGGTGCTCTGCGCAACACGTGCATTTTCCACGTTGTAGGCAACACGGCTGATCGGACTGTAGGATGCATCCAGCTTGAGCACGCCGATGGATACGCCTTCGTTGTCTTCCATGCGACGGGTCACCGGCTGATAACCACGGCCCTTGCTGACTTTCATGGTCATGCTCAGACTGCCTTCCTTGTTCAGGTTAGCGATGACATGATTCGGGTTAACGATTTCAACATCATGACCGGTCTCGATATCACCAGCGGTAACAACACCCTTGCCGGACTTGCTCAAGGTGATGGTTGTCTCGTCGTTGCTGTGCAATAACAATGCAACACCTTTGAGGTTCAGCAGGATTTCAAGTACATCTTCCTGCACACCGTCGATCGTGCTGTACTCATGGACGACACCTTCAATTTCCACTTCAGTGATAGCACTGCCTTCGATGGACGACAGCAGTATGCGACGCAGGGCATTACCCAGCGTGTGGCCGAAACCTCTTTCCAGTGGTTCAAGCGTAACCTTCGCGTGCGTGTCGCTGTAGGCCTGAACGTTGATGGTGCGCGGTGTGAGTAACTCTTCTGACATGCGATATTAGCTCCCCTATTTGGAGTAAAGTTCCACAACAAGCTGTTCGTTTATATCCGGCGGCAGATCGGTGCGTTCCGGTACGTTCTTGAAAATCGCTTCGAGCTTGTTTTCATCCAGCGATATCCAGTCTGATATGCCACGTGCCTTTGCCAGATTCAGTGAATCTGCGATGCGCGTCTGTTTCTTGGCATTTTCGCGAACCGAGATAACGTCATTCGGCTTGACCACGTAAGACGGAATGTTCACGACCTTGTTGTTCACCATGATTGCCTTGTGGTTCACCAACTGGCGTGCCTCTGCACGGGTCGCACCGAAGCCGCTACGATAGACAACGTTATCAAGACGTGTTTCCAGCAGAGACAACAGGTTTTCACCGGTTGAGCCTTTCTGGCTGGCAGCCGCCTTGTAGTAATTGCGGAACTGCTTTTCCAGCACGCCGTAAATACGACGCAATTTCTGTTTTTCACGCAGCTGCAGTGCGTAATCGGACAGGCGTGCGCGACGCGCTCCGTGCTGTCCCGGAATCTGGTCGGCCTTGCACTTGCTGTCGAGCGGACGCAGTGCAGATTTCAATTCAAGATCGACGCCTTCGCGGCGGCTGAGCTTGCATTTGGGTCCTGTGTATTTAGCCACTTGCTGTTCTCCGGTTTATACGCGGCGCCTTTTCGGCGGGCGGCAACCATTATGTGGAATCGGGGTTACGTCGGTAATGTTCATGATCTTGAAACCGACATTGTTCAATGAGCGTACGGCAGACTCACGGCCCGGGCCCGGTCCACGTACCATCACATCAAGATTCTTCATGCCGAAATCCAGCGCTCGCGTGCCGGCGCGTTCGGCTGCAACCTGTGCAGCGAACGGCGTGCTCTTGCGCGAACCGCGGAAACCTGAACCACCAGCAGTCGCCCACGCCAGTGTATTACCCTGACGGTCGGTGATGGTGATTATGGTGTTGTTAAACGATGCATAAATGTGTGCAACGCCATCGGTGACGGAGCGTTTAACTTTCTTTTTTGCTTCAGGTTTTGCCATTACTCTACTCTAGTTCCGCTGGATCGGCGATTATTTGGATATTGGACGACGCGGTCCCTTGCGGGTTCGCGCATTGGTACGGGTACGCTGGCCACGCAGCGGCAGGCCACGGCGATGGCGAATGCCACGGTAGCTGCCCAGGTCCATCAGGCGCTTGATGCTCATCGATACTTCACGGCGCAGATCACCTTCGATGGTGTACTTGCCAACTTCCGCCCTGAGCTTTTCCAGTATATCTTCGGGCAGTTCACCGATTTTCTGCGAGCGTTCCACGCCTGTTGCGTCACAAATCTGCTGCGCGCGCGTGCGGCCAATGCCATAGATGTAGGTTAAACCTATGACAGTGTGCTTGTTCGGTGGAATATTTATTCCTGCAATTCGAGCCATTTTCGTTCCCGTATGAGCGCGACAAAGCGCGCAATTTTAGCTATTAATATGTTTTAAATCAACCAGTTCAGTGACCCTGGACGCTACTCTAGCCCTGGCGCTGCTTATGTCGCGGGTCACTACAAATCACGCGCACCACGCCGTGACGCTTGACAATTTTGCAGTTGCGACACATCTTTTTAACGGAAGCACGTACTTTCATCTCAATACTCCGGGGTCAACCGATAATTAACGTTTAAAACCCTGCAGACTCGCCTTTTTCATCAGCCCCTCATACTGATGCGACATCATGTGAGACTGAACCTGGGCCATGAAATCCATCACGACCACGACGATAATCAGCAGGGACGTACCGCCAAAGTAAAACGGCACGTTCCAGTACAAAATCAAAAATTCCGGCAGCAAACACACCATCGTGATGTAAATCGCGCCAACAAATGTCAGTCGCGTCATCACCGTATCGATGTATTTCGCCGTCTGTTCACCCGGGCGTATGCCTGGTATGAACGCACCTGATTTCTTCAGGTTGTCTGCTGTATCCCGCGCATTGAACACCAATGCGGTGTAGAAAAAGCAGAAAAATATAATCGCCAGCGCATACAGTATTACGTAAACAGGCTGCCCTGGCGCCAGCGTACCCGCAATATCCTGCAGCCATTCCATACCTTCCGACTGCCCGAACCAGCTACCCATGGTGGCCGGAAACAGGATAATGCTGGACGCAAAAATCGGCGGAATTACACCCGCCATGTTCAGCTTCAACGGTAAATGACTGCTCTGGGCAGCATACAGGCGCCGGCCCTGCTGGCGCTTGGCATAATTCACCGTTATGCGTCGTTGGCCCCGCTCGACAAATACGACGAAGCCGGTAACAGCGATCGCCATCACAAACAGGAAGATCGTTGTCAGCGTGTGCAGTTCACCGGTACGAACCAGTTCGAGCGTACCGCCGATGGCGCTCGGCAGGCCTGCAACAATACCTGCAAAAATAATCATCGAGATACCGTTACCGATACCTCGTTCCGTGACCTGCTCACCCAGCCACATCAGGAACATGGTGCCGGTGACCAGGGTTACGGTCGCTGTGAACACGAAACCGAAACCCGGATTCATCACCAGCGGGTTAATACCGACTGACTGGCCCTGCAATGCCGTCGATATACCGATCGACTGGAAGCTGGCCAGCACCAGGGTGAAATAACGGGTATATGACGCAATCTTGCGTCGCCCTGATTCACCTTCCTTCTTGATCTGTTCCAGCGATGGCACCGTCACCGCGAGCAACTGCATGATAATCGATGCCGAAATGTAGGGCATGATGCCCAGTGCCAATATCGACATGCGTCCCAGCGCACCACCTGAGAACAGGTTGAATACGCCGAGAATGCTGCCCTTCTGCTGATCAAACAGCGTGGACAATACCGTCGGGTCGATGCCCGGAACCGGAATAAATGCGCCGACACGAAATACGATCAGTGCACCGACCACAAACAGCAGTCGCTGTTTCAGTTCCTTCATTTGTCCGAGACCCGCCATGACTGATGAATATGCTCAATCAGTCCTGGATTTTTCCGCCTGCAGCTTCAATTGCCTTGCGTGCACCCGGGGTTACCGCGATGCCCTTGAGCTGAACCTTGTTGCTGATCTCACCGGAAGCAATCACTTTTGCTTTTTCCGTATTCGCTGGCACGATGTTGGCCTTGATCAACGCCTCCAGGTCGATGACCTTGTCTTCTACCAGGTCCAGTTCGTGCAAGCGCACTTCTGCACGCGTTGCGGTCTTCCTGGAATTGAAGCCAACCTTCGGCAGACGACGCTGCAACGGCATCTGGCCGCCTTCAAAACCGACTTTATGAAATCCACCCGAACGCGACTTCTGGCCCTTGTGGCCGCGCGCGCAGGTCTTGCCCCAGCCGCTGCCAATGCCGCGACCGACGCGTTTACTGTTCTTTTTGCTGCCTTCGGCAGGATGCAGGTTGTTTAATTGCATACCAAATCCCCGTTACGCTTCTTCAACAGACAGCATGTATGACACCTTGTTGATCATGCCGCGATTTTCAGGTGTGTCTTTGACAACAACCGTATGGTTAGTTCTACGCAGGCCCAAGCCACGCACGCAGGCGCGGTGCTTTTTCAGCCTGCCGGTGGCACTCTTGACCAGTGTCACCTTGAGATCTTTTGCTGCGCTTTTCTTAGCCGCGGTTTTCTTTGTTGCGGTTTTCTTTGTTGCGGTTTTCTTGGCAGCCGTTTTCTTGGTTGCGGTTTTCTTGGTTGTAGTTTTCTTCGTGGTCATGCTGCTAACCCAGAATTTCTTCGACTGTTTTACCGCGCTTCGCAGCGACGTAGGTCGGCGAAGCCATGGATGTCAGGCCGTTGATGGTGGCACGCACAACGTTGACCGGGTTACGGGTACCGTTGATCTTCGCCAGTACATTCCTGATGCCAACCGCTTCAAACACGGCGCGCATTGCACCGCCGGCGATAATACCGGTACCTTCAGAGGCCGGCTGCATGTAGACGTTGGCCGCGCCATGAATACCGTTGGTAGCATGCTGCAAGGTACCGCCGATGACTTCGACCTTTTTCATGTTCTTGCGTGCACGGTCCATCGCCTTCTGGATCGCCAGCGGCACTTCTTTTGCCTTGCCATAGCCGAAACCAACCTGTCCTTTACCGTCACCAACCACGGTCAATGCAGTAAAGCCAAACTGGCGCCCACCTTTAACCACCTTGGCAACACGGTTAACGGTTACCAGCTTCTCTATCAGGTCATCTTTTGCTGCGGATGTATCTATATTTGCCATCGTTTGTTCCTGTCAATAACGGTCTACAGCTTTAAACCGTTTTCACGTGCAGCGTCAGCCAGCGCCTTGACCCTGCCGTGAAATTTAAAGCCAGAGCGATCGAATGCCACCTGCTCGACACCTGCCGATTTGGATTTTTCTGCAATGGCTTTACCAACTGCGGCTGCCGCTTCCGCATTGCCGGTTGATTTCAAACCTTTGCGAACGTCTTTTTGCAAGGTCGATGCAGATGCAATGATCTTGCTGCCATCAGGGTCGATAACCTGGGCATAAATATGATTTGGCGTACGGTGCACGCTGAGACGATGTGCGCCAAGCTCACGAATCTTTGCGCGCGTTCTTTTTGCCCTGCGTAATCTGCTGTCTTTCTTCGTTTTCATAGCGATTGCCTGCTTACTTCTTCTTGGCTTCTTTACGGATTACGCGTTCATCAGAATAACGAACACCTTTACCCTTGTAAGGCTCGGGCGGACGGTATGCGCGAATCTCGGCAGAAACCTGGCCGACTTTCTGTTTGTCTGCGCCCTTTATTACAATTTCTGTCTGGCTGGGTGTCTCCACGGTAATGCCTTCGGGCACGTTATAAATAACCGGGTGCGAAAATCCGAGAGTCAGGTTCAGCTTGTTGCCCTGCGCCTGCGCACGGTAACCCACGCCGACCAGTTCCAGTTTCTTCTCGAAACCCTGGCTGACACCAACCACCATGTTGTTGGCAAGCGAGCGCATGGTGCCCGCCATTGCAACCGAGCCATCCACGCCTTCCTTACCGCTGAAGTTGAGGGCGTTGTCTTCCTGCTTGAGCTCGACCTTGTCATTAATATCCATCGACAAGTTGCCGATTTTGCCCTTGACGGACACGGATTGGCCACTGATGTTGACTTCAACGCCAGAAGGAATTTCAACCGGTTTGTTTGCTATACGTGACATGTCTTGTCTCTTTATAAATATGACCGAACGATTGTGCTATGAAATCGTGCAGATCACCTCACCACCGCGGCCTTCAGCTCTGGCTTTCTTGTCAGTCATGACGCCGGCTGAAGTTGAAATAATTGCAACGCCCAGACCATTCAGGATCTTTGGTAGCTCGTCCTTGTTCTTGTAGATGCGTAAACCCGGACGACTGACACGCTTCATGTTTTCTATGACCGGATTACCCTGGTAATACTTCAGTGTTACTGTCATTTCCGGCTTCTTGTCACCGTTTACTGCAAAATCGGTGATATAGCCCTCATCCTTCATGACCTGTGCAATGGCCATCTTGGCCTTGGAAGACGGCATGCTCACATCTGCCTTTCCGGCAGCTTGCGCATTGCGGATGCGGGTGAGCATATCGGCGATCGGATCTGTCATCATGTCTCTATATCCTCCCGCTTACCAGCTCGCCTTAACCAGGCCGGGAACATCCCCGCGCATGGCAGTTTCGCGCAACTTGTTGCGGCACAGACCGAACTTGCGGAAATAGCCATGCGGACGTCCGGTTACACGGCAGCGATTGCGCTGTCTCGACGGGCTCGAGTCACGCGGCAACATTTGCAGCTTCTTCTGCGCGTCCATTTTTTCTTCCATGCTTGCATCAGGACTTTTCAGAATTGCGCGCAATGCATTACGCTTGTCTGCATATTGCTTAACCAGCTTTGTGCGCTTCAGTTCACGTTGTACCATCGAAGTTTTTGCCATAGTGCTGCTCTTTTTAACTCTTGAAAGGAAAATTGAATGCTGCCAGCAATGCACGACCATCTTCATCGCTCGTGGCTGAGGTAGAAATATTGATGTCCATACCGCGGATAGCATCAATTTTCTCGTATTCAATTTCCGGAAAAATAATCTGTTCCTTTACACCCATGTTGTAGTTACCGCGACCATCGAACGATTTCGGGCTCATGCCACGGAAGTCGCGAATACGCGGGATTGCAACATTGATCAGGCGATCAAGAAACTCGTACATGTGCTCTTTTCGCAGTGTTACCTTACAGCCTATCGGATAACCTTCGCGCACCTTGAATGCAGCGACAGACTTGCGCGCAATCGTAGCCACGGGTTTCTGGCCTGAAATCTTTTCCATATCAGCCAGCGCGTTTTCAATCACTTTCTTGTCGCCAATAGCTTCACCTACACCCATATTGATGGTGATCTTTTCAAGGCGCGGCACTTCCATCACATTCTTGTAACCACGCTCGTCCATCAATTGCTTGACGACGGTGTCTTTATAAAACTGTTGTAATCTGCTCATAATCTGTAGCTCTATACGTCAACAACTTCGCCGTTGGACTTGAAGTAACGCACCTTGCGACCGTCTTCAAGAATCTTGATTCCGACGCGGTCGCCCTTGTTGGTGACAGGGTTAAACAGCATTACGTTGGAAATATCCAGCGGCATTTCCTTTTCTACGATACCGCCTTCAACGCCCTGCATCGGGTTGGGCTTGGCGTGCTTCTTAACCATGTTGATTGCTTCAACCAGTACACGGTCATCCGCAACATTCAGCACCGTGCCCTTGCGGCCCTTGTCCTTGCCGGCAATAACAACCACCTGGTCACCCTTACGAATACGATTCATCGCAATAACCTCTACAACACTTCCGGCGCCAGCGAGATGATCTTCATGAACTTCTCAGTACGCAGTTCACGGGTCACCGGGCCAAAAATACGTGTACCTATCGGCTGCAGCGCATTGTTCAACAACACCGCAGCATTCGAATCAAAACGGATCAGGGAGCCATCAGGCCTGCGCACACCTTTGGCCGTGCGCACAACAACAGCGTTGTAGACCTCGCCCTTCTTGACTTTGCCTCTGGGGATGGCGTCCTTGATGCTGACCTTGATGACATCACCCACTGAAGCATAACGACGATGCGAACCGCCCAGCACTTTAATGCACTGCACTTTACGTGCGCCGCTATTGTCGGCAGCATTTAAAACTGTTTGCATTTGAATCATGTGCGTTTCCTGTAACCGTTCTCTTCGTCAAATCTCTAGATATTTATCAGCCAGATCAAGCTTCGCCTGCCCGTTCAACAACTTCAACCAAACGCCATGATTTGGTTTTCGACATAGGGCGGCATTGCTCAATTACAACAACATCACCCTTATGGCCTTCATTATTTTCATCATGCACGTGCAACTTGGTTGAACGCCTGATGTACTTACCGTATACGGGGTGTTTGATGCGGCGCTCAATAGTCACCGTGATGC
>JAASSE010000041.1 GCA_021768055.1 Gammaproteobacteria bacterium
ACGAAAGTATTCACAAAATCGATGAAAACATCCATATCGGTGAGCTCGACCAGCTTACTGAAATCTACCTGGAAATTCTCAAGCAGTTGCTAGCATAATAGGCCTCATCGGCGCTGGATGGGCTACAATCCGGGTAAATAATAATAAATCCGGTTAAAAAGGTGCATTATGAATCTTGAGAAGGTTGTTTTCAGTTTCTTCCTGATTCTCGCTTTGACGCTCAACTTCGGCTTCTTCATCGGCGAAGTTGACAATCCAGAACATCATAACGTTTACGAACTGTACGCTGTAATCGTGGTCAACCTGATCGCCACGGTAATGAAATTCGGCGACCGGTCACAACTGGGCGCCATGTTGCTGGCCACCGGCCTGGTTGCTGTCGCACAGCTGATATCTGCATCAATTGTCTGGGCGGTTGCCGTACACGTTCAAGATACAGGCATGACACCCGCAGTGATGGCGACCATCGTGTCCCTGAGTGGCGGCGCCATGCTGGCGAATGTCATCTCGGTCATCCTGTTAATGATTGAAGCGGTGATGCTGCGTCATTGAGTAAAGGTTAAAAGACCAGCCAATGAACCTGGTTACCTCTTTAATCCTACGGCGTATGCGTACGCCGTTCATTCTGCTTATAACTGTCTATAGCATTGCCATCCTGGGCCTGATTCTGATTCCCGGTGTTGATGATAAAGGCAATGTCTGGCACATGAGCATTTTTCATGCGTTTTACTTCATCAGTTTTACCGCAACGACTATCGGCCTGGGAGAGATACCCTACCCTTTGGCTGATGCACAACGTCTCTGGGTTGTGATTTCAGTTTACATTACCGTTATCACCTGGCTCTATGCGATTGGAAAAATACTGACCCTGGTACAGGACTCGACATTTCGCGAAGCCGTCACACGCTCACGATTCAGAAAAAATGTCAGGACACTGCATCAACCGTTTTACCTGATATGCGGTATGGGCGAAACCGGGCATGAAGTCGTCACCGCACTGACCGAAGAACACTATCGTGCCGTTGTGATTGAGAAAGATCCGGACAACCTGAATGAAATACGGCTCAACGAACTGCGTGAGTTTGTACCCAGTATTATTGGAGACGCATCTGATCCTGTTGAGCTGGAAGATGCCGGCATAAGAAACCGCCATTGCAAGGGCGTTATTGCAACCACCGCCTCGGATGCAACCAATCTGAAAATTGCCATTACCAGCAAATTGCTGCACCCCACTGTAAAAGTCGTGTGTCGTTCCGAATTAAAGGAGTATGAAGAGAACATGCTTTCATTCGGCACCGACCACGTGGTCAACCCATTCGAGACATTTTCCGATATATTCTCGATGGCGATGAAGTCACCTTCGATGCACCTGATTTACGACTGGCTTACCGGTGCACCGAATACAAGCTTGAGCGAACCGCTGTATTTCAGATATGGCCACTGGATACTGTGTGGTTATGGGCGTTTCGGTAAACAGCTGTATCAGCAGTTAAAGAATCATGAAGGTATCGACGTTACTGTCATAGACCCATCTGAAAAGCTGCGTGATGAATTTATCGACAGCGAGGCAGATTCTCACCAGAAATTCATCATTGGTACCGGCTTTGATGAAAAAACGCTGAAACAGGCCGGCATCGATGAAGCTGCCGGTCTGGTCGCAGGTTCGGACAATGACTCCAATAACCTATCGATCATCATGACTGCACGTGCAATCAACCCTGACGTGTTTGTGGTAGCGCGACAGAATGAATTTAACAATTATGATCTGTATTCTGCCACCATGGCCAACCTGATCATGCGGCCCCGCGAGATAACTGCCAGAAAAATACGCGCGGTGTTCCTCAATCCCCTCCTGGTAGACTTTCTGAAGCTGGCTGCAGACGAAGATGCCGAATGGGCAAATATTGTGGTCAGCAGACTCAGCGCGGTAGTCGGGGAATTGAAACCGCACATATGGACCGCCGAAATCACCAGTGAAACCTCCCCGGCCGTCACCAAGGCGATCAATCTGGGGCGCCACGTATATCTGGGTCACCTGACCCAGGACCCGGCATCAAGGCATGTCAAACTCAAATGCGTCCCCTTGCTACATGTGCGTGGTCACGAATTCAGTCTGTTGCCGGAAGAAAGCCAGGATATTCGCAATGGCGACAGGATATTGTTCTGCGGAACGCGCGAGGTCAAAAACAGCATGGACTGGACACTCAAGGTCATGAGCAGCCTCAATTATGTGATGACCTTTCGCACGGAACCCGAATCCTTTGTGTGGCGATTGCTTCACCGTTATTTCCGCAAGGTGGAACGACGCAGTGTACCGCGTTGAACACCAGAATTGTCCTGAACTGGCAGTGAGAACACCGGCTGATATAATAGCGCCGGCTTGTTAAGTCATTCAGCCCCGGTAGCTCAGCTGGATAGAGCAGCCGCCTCCTAAGCGGCAGGTCGGACGTTCAAATCGTCTCCGGGGCGCCAATATCCTTCCCTTTTGTGACCGCTGTCACAACAGCGGCAATTAGCCGTGATATCCCTGCGTAATTTGAGAACTGCCTCTCAGTCTTGTCGCTCGGCTTCACTAGACTTGAGTTAAAACCAGGCAATGGGAGGCAGTCATGATTTATTACAACACGGCGGATTTTGACAATATCAAGTGCACAGACAGCAATAAGACCGGGCAGCGCAGTAAATCAGGATTCAGGGTATTGCTGGTACTGTTTGCAGCACTGCTTATCATCAGCGCTGTTGAAATTTCCTCATATTCACAGCAAGCACAGGCAGATAATGAATCACGGCAGGATACCGGTGGCCAGACTGTGGACAGCGGTTCCCCCCTGGAGCGTCCGGGAAGTCTCAGGCATTAATAACAACACCAGGCACCCTGTATTCAAGGTGGCGTTTTTTATTTGAACCCGTAGAATGTGCCCCAACAGGGCTGGTACACGGCCTTACACAATAACCACACAGAAGGCCAAGACTATGTCAACTGTCAAGCTGGAAACCAGCAAGGGTGATATCCAGATCGAGCTCGACGAAGAAAAAGCTCCCATTACCGTAGAAAATTTTCTTAACTATGTCCGTGATGGTTTCTATGACGGCACCATCTTTCACCGCGTAATTCCGAATTTCATGATCCAGGGCGGCGGCTTCAATGACCAGATGATGCAAAAAATGACCGGGGACCCTATCAAGAATGAGGCTGATAATGGCCTGAAAAATGATCGCGGCACCATCGCGATGGCAAGAACACAGGATCCGAATTCAGCAACCGCACAGTTCTTTATAAATCACAAGGATAATGATTTCCTTAACTTCACAGCAGCAAATATTCAGGGCTGGGGGTATTGCGTTTTTGGCAAAGTAATCGATGGTATGGATACAGTTGATGCCATCGCTGGCGTAAGTACAACAAACCGTGCAGGCCATAGTGATGTACCTGAAGATGTCATCACAATTACATCGGCTACCATTACCGACTAGATGACGGAACACAGTCTGTTTATATCAGACCTGCACCTGGCACCGGAACGACCACAGATAATCGATCTGTTTACCCGCTTTGTTAACGAAATTGCTGTCAAAGCGGACACGCTCTATATTCTCGGTGATTTTCTGGAATACTGGATCGGTGATGATGACAGGGCTGAAGGCCTTGAACCGGTATTCGCAGCACTCAACGCCCTGCATGATGCTGGCGTCAGGGTGAAGCTCATGCATGGTAACCGTGATTTTCTGATCGGCCGGAAAATGGCCAAGAAATACCACTTTGAAATCATTGATGACCCAATAGTTGAACAGTTGAACAACACCCCTGTACTGTTAATGCACGGTGACCTGTTATGCACCGATGATGTTGATTACCAGAAATTCCGACAGAAAGTGCGCAACAGGGCCTTGCTGCGACTGTTTCTGCTGCTGCCGCTGTTTATCAGAGAACGTATTGCACGTTCCTTGCGCAATACCAGCGAAAAAGCCACGGCGATGAAGTCTGATGAAATCATGGATGTTAATCAGCAGGCGGTGCTGGATACCATGCGTGAATACGGTGTTTCCCTGTTAATTCACGGCCACACCCACCGGCCGGCAATACATGAAGTATCTGTTGATGGACACAACGCCAGAAGAATAGTACTGGGCGACTGGTATAAAGACGGGAACTATCTTGAATTCAGGAATAATGAACCCGAGCTTGTGCAATACTCATGACAGCTACTGTTTGCCTCCTGATTACTGCTTGCCGACGGAAAATTCGCGGTAATCCACTGGTGTTTCGAACATATCCGCTGCTGCCTTGACCGTGCCATAGTCCAGCAACATGCGCTTTTTATCATTACTGTGCCATTCGTAAATTGGCAGTCCTTTTTTATAGTAATCCCCTACATTAAACACCAGGTCCGTTAAATAGCACGGTGTCAAATACTCCTCAGGGGTATTGTTCAGATTCAGTGCAAGCTGACCTGAGATGAGCTTCTGGTATTGTTGTAAATACCCGGCTACGTCCGGCAGCAGGCCCGGTACCAGCTGAATATCCATACATAACTCTGATTTGCTGTCATTTACAGCACTGACGCGGTAGCTGTAAACGCTTTTACCGGATATTTTCGGGGCATTTTCAATTTCTTTATATTCGCTTACCAGCTTGTAGTCGGGCACATAATCCGCGCTCTCATGTTCTAGAATCAGAAATATCGACTTGTTGAAGTGGCTGACGCTGCGAATCTTGTTTTGCTTGATATCGAAAATAATATAGCCGCTGTCATCCGAGGTATCCTCAATCCTGATATGGCTGTCGGTGATGAAGTAGTTAACCACATAAGGATCAATACCCTCCTCCACCACCTGATATACGAGTTTGATAGCGTCAACCTCATTGCTCGCAACAGCATTTCCTGGCAAGGAAACCAGCAAGAGTAATGATGCATATTCAAGCAATCGTGTTTTCATTATTATCAAGAATGTTTCTGTTATTGCTCAGGTTGGCCAGATCGAGCATTTCCTCCCTGGTAAAACCCGCCCTGGTCCTGGAAAGTTCATCAAACGGCCCATGTACCGATCCTTTCATATGCTTCTTTAACAGCTCCATGAAAGTCTGCCGCGGCGGCAGACCTCTTTGTTCACAGCAATAATTAAACCATCGCGTGCCAATGAGAACGTGGCCGATTTCTTCCTGGTGTATGACTTCAAGAATTGCGGCCAGTTCATTGGCTGCAACGGCTTTCAGTTTCACGATCATGCCCGGTGTAACATCAAGCCCTCTTGCTTCCAGTACACGCGGTACCAGCGCCATTCTAACGAGCACATCCGTATCAGTTTTTAATGCCATTTCCCATAGACCGTTATGTGCTGAAAATTCACCGTAATACGAGCCATTTTCTTCAAGATACGAATTCAGCATGAGGAAGTGGCTGGATTCTTCAGATGCCACCCGCAGCCAGTCAGTATAGTAATCATCAGGCATGTTCCTGAAACGGTAGACTGCATCCAGCGCCAGGTTAATGGCGTTAAACTCGATATGAGCAACTGCATGGGCGAAGCGAACCCGTCCCTGTGGTGAGTTAAAGCTGCGCTTCGGCACCTTCCTAGGATGCACCAGTTCGGGACGATCAGGCCTGCCGGGCTGATCTGTTCTCACCGGCATGCTGCTGGAATCGAGGCTCAGACCTGTTTGCATCCAGCGCTTGTACAAATCTGCTGCAGCAGAAGCTTTCGCGAGCGGATCTGTTATCAGCAGGCAACAATATGCTGAATCAAACAGGTTTTCTGCAGGGACTGACATAGGAGGAATTTTATCAGCACAGTATAAAAAAAGCCCGCGCTGCGGGCTTTTATCATGCATGGCTATTGCCAGTGTTATTCCAGTATGATCTGTGCCCTGTTCTTTTCTACCGTGGACTTGCCGATGCCTTTAACCCTGGCGAGATCCTCGACATTTTCATACGGACCATTTTGTTCACGATAAGCGACAATTGCTGCTGCCTTGTTTTGCCCGATTCCGCTCAGTTCTTTGGCGAGTGTTTCCGCATCTGCCGAATTAATGTTGACTTGAGCTGCAAGTAATGCATTTGAAACGGATAGCAAAAAGAATAAAACAAGTGGTTTGATTATTTTCATTTCTCATCCCTGTGCTGTGATTGAAGGAGAATACAGGATATTAAAATGATCTGGCTACAGCAATTGGGAAATATCTGAATTTATTGTAAGTAATGTCTGAACGGGATCTTCTGAATGGGTGATGGAGCGCCCGATGACGAGGTAATCCGAACCCTGTTTGATCGCATCAGTTGGCGTCATGATGCGTTTCTGGTCATCCTTGCTGTCTGAAGACAAACGTATTCCTGGTGTTACCAGGGTAAAGCCTGCTCCATGCGATGACTTCAGTGCTCCTGCTTCATGAGCAGAACACACCACGCCGTCCAGACCGCAATCCTGGGCCATGGCGGCAAGACGCGCTACCATCTGCTGCGGGCTTTGACTGATTCCAACAGCCTCGAGATCATCCTGGCTGCTGCTGGTCAGAACAGTGACCGCAATCAGTAACGGGGATGTCTCATCTGCTAAGGCAGTGCGTGCGGCTGCCAGCATTGCCGGGCCGCCCAGTGCATGAACGTTAACCATCCATACGCCCAGGTCTGCCGCCGCCTTGCAAGCATTGGCAACCGTGGTGGGAATATCATGAAACTTAAGATCCAGGAACACATCGTAGCCGTGATTGACAAAGCGCCGTACCAGCTCAGGACCACACCGGGTAAACAGTTCCTTGCCGATTTTCAGCCGGCATAACTCAGGGTTGATCCTGTCGACCAGTTGTAGCGTGCTCTTTTCATCCGGGTAGTCCAGTGCAACGATGATCCTGGAGTCAGACATCAGCAGGTGGGCTCACAGGAATAAGGTTTGACCGCACCCCAATTATGACAGCTTGGGCACAGCCAGTAGAGTGTATTGGATTTAAAGCCGCACTGTTTGCACTGATAGGCCGACTGGTCTTTCCACAAAAGCTCAACAGCGGAAGCCAGCCCCTGTACCAGCTTGTTGTCGGCCTGATCTGAATCGGAATCCTTGTAACTCAGCAACTGGTTCATACCCTGAAGGCTTGGCGTTTTCTTGAGTTTGCCCATGACATAGGCGATGGCGTCATCCCTGCCCTTATAACGTTCAATCACACGGGCGTGTGACTCGAGCAAAGGCAGATCGTTCTGGCGAAATTCCAGGTTATCGAGATATTCGAGCAAGGCTTCAGCTTCATCCTGCTGGTCGTGGCATTCAACCAGTTTGTCCATGATCACCGGCAGGAATTCCGCATCCTGTTTTTCTATTTGCTGCAGCAGGCGTCTTGCTTTCCTGTAATCCGATGCTTCCATTGCGAGGTCGGCCAGTATAATCGTCGCCCGAACCGAGTCCGAGTCATAAC
>JAASSE010000244.1 GCA_021768055.1 Gammaproteobacteria bacterium
GGATAGACGGGTGTGTGACTAGATCGAAGCGGAATCGAGCATCTTCTCGATCGCTCCGATATCGAGTATGCCTGCAGCCGCTCCATTGATCCTGACTTTCTGTGCGACCATGGGATGATGATTGGCGGCTTCAGCATCCAGCTTGATCTGGTCCCGGCTGAATCGACTGACATGCGGCACACCGTGCATAGCCAGCCCTATGAAAGGATACTTACGGTCCTCATCGCTGTTCACCGAGTAAATGACCGCAACCTGGGTGTTGATATTTATCTTTTCTGCATTGTTACCACTAGCGGCCTCATAGGATACGACAGGAACATCAGTACCACGCCAGCGCGTCTTGCCCAGAACCCACGCTGGTGCATTATCAACTTCGCTGACATCCTGTGGTGAGATTATTTCAGCCACGGCAGCATTGGGTAACACAACCAGCTCGTTCGTGAGCGTCAATAATATACTTTTAATAAACTGTGAGTCGGTAGCCATGGTGTTTATGCTTCAAGTATTTCCTGAATGTTCTTCATCAGCTCTTCTTCCTGGTAGGGCTTACCAAGATACTGGTTCACACCAATCTCCATTGCTTTTTCCTTGTGCTTCTCACCGGTACGTGAAGTAATCATTATGATCGGCAGATCTTTCAGCCGCTCGTCATTACGGATGTATGTTGCAAGTTCAAACCCATCCATTCTCGGCATCTCGATATCGAGCAACATCAAGTCAGGTTTATGTTCGATCAGCTGGTTGGTTGCATCTATGCCGTCTTTCGCAAGCAGAACATTAATGTTGTTACGTTCAAGCATACGCGCGGTAACCTTGCGAATGGTAATTGAATCGTCGACGACCATGATGGTTGTTTCCCTGGCTCTCTCTGCGGCAGCAGCCGGAGCCGCCTCTTGTGCTCCTTCGGCTTCGATATGACGATGCAGGCCTTCGCCAACCAGCAGAGCTGAAATTTCAATAATCAGTACCACGCGGCCATCAGCCAGAATGGTTGCACCGGCGATACCGCGTACGGTACTGACCTGCATACCAACCGGCTTGACCACAATTTCACGCCTGCCAACCAGTTCATCAACATGCAGCGCGTAATGATGATCGCCTACCTGCGACAACAATACCGGGAACAGGCCGTACTGATCACTGTAATCCGGCCGCTGTCCGGTCAGCAGTTCGCCCAGATGCTTGAGCTCGTACTGGACATTGTTGAACTCGTATACACCTTGTTCACTGTTATAGAAGCGCTGCAGTTCGGCACCGGTTACGCGAACAACACCTTCGATACTGGCCAGCGGGATGGCGAAAACATCTTCACCGGTACTCACCAGCAACGCCTGGTTGATCGCCAGTGTCAGCGGCAGGCGAATGGTGAACTCCGTGCCTCTGCCGAGTTCGGTATCGATCTCGAGGGTACCACCCAGCTGCTTCAGCTCGGAGTCGACCACATCCATACCGACACCGCGCCCCGCAACCTGTGATACGGATTCGGCCGTACTGAAGCCGGTATGCAGTATGAACTGGAGCACTTCATAATCGCTCAGTTCACTGTCAGCCTCCATCAGGCCTTGCTTGATCGCTTTTTCACGAATCTTGTCAGCACTGATTCCGGCGCCATCGTCCCTGACCTTTATGATCACGTCCGCACCCTGACGGTCGACGGTAATGGTGATGAGCCCGGATTCGGGTTTACCGGCAGCTTTCCTGTCCTCCGGCAGTTCGACACCGTGGGCCACAGCATTGCGCAGCATATGTTCAAGCGGTGCAATAATGCGATCAAGAATGGTACGGTCGAGTTCGTTCTGTTCACCGACGAGCTCCAGTTCGACTTCTTTATTCAGCTCCTTGGTGACCTGGCGCACGATTCGTCGTAAACGCGTAGCAAGACCACCAAACCGGACCATGCGTGTACGCATCAGACCTTCCTGCAGCTCGGTACTGACCCTCGACTCCTGCAACAGCAGGGTTTCAGAGTCGCGTACGATCTCGCTCAGAATATCCCGGATCGAGTCGACGTCACTTGCTGTCTCCGCCAGACTTCGCGACAACTGCTGCAAGGTTGAATACTTGTCCATTTCCAGCGGGTCAAAGTCTTCATCGTACTGGTCGGACTCTTTTTCGAACGATGATCTGATCTGAATTTCCGTTTCAATATCCATGTTACGCAGCTGCTGTTTCAGGCGTACCACGGTTGATTCAAGCTCACCCAGGTTGAAACCGATGTCACTCATCTGCTTACCCATGCGGGCATGATAGATGTTGACCTCACCGGCGGAATTCACCAGATCGTTGAGCAGGTCTGCGCGAACACGCACCTGGTCCTGGGTATCACGGTAATTGACGTCAGTTGCGCGCTCACCCCATTGCGGCCTGTCCTTGCGGTCAGTGGCACGGCGGCCGTAATTCTGGCCCTGCATAACTTCCGCCAGCTTTTGCTCGGCTGCAGCTCCCTCATCAGCTTGAGACTGTTCAGCCTCACTCTTATCTGTAGCTTCCTTCTTGTCTTCCGATTCAGCATCAGCTTCTTTTGCGCTGATATCATCGATATCAAGATCAAAGCGTTCGACCGCGCGTTTTTCATACACTTCGCCTTTCATCAAGGCTTCAATCTGCAACTTCAATTCGCTTGCGGAATCAACCGGGGCACGGTCTTTCACATCTTTCAACATGCCCGCAAGACTGTCGACAGACTCATTCAACGTGTCGAACAAGGCCTTGTCTGCAGTGACCTGGTTTTCCGTCACCTTGATTACGAGGGACTCCAGCAAGTGCGTCAGATCACCCAGAGGCGTCAACTCAGCCATGCGCGCACCGCCTTTCAAGGTGTGCATATAACGCTGTAACTGGTTAATGCTGTCGGTATCGTTAGGATTAGAGGTGATCTTCTGCAGCAGGTCTTCACAGTTTTCTATCAGTTCGTCTGCTTCCTCGATAAATATATCTATCAGATCACTATCGATATCATCGTATGATATTGCTACGGTTGCTGCCTCTTCAGCCGCCTCTGCCTGCTGCGGTTCAGCACGATCATCTTCAACCTGCAATTCTTCATCATAGCCGACTGCTTCAGCAGAGCCGCCGGATGACTGTTGTAACTGATCCTGTAATTCCGCCTGTACGGCCTTGTT
This sequence comes from Gammaproteobacteria bacterium, assembly GCA_021768055.1. Taxonomy (GTDB): domain Bacteria; phylum Pseudomonadota; class Gammaproteobacteria; order SZUA-229; family SZUA-229; genus JABDQW01. Next base: position 3,123 of record JAASSE010000244.1, read on the forward strand.
GATCCTCTCGAGCAATACTTTGTCGTGCTCTGGTGTAGAACCCGATTTGATTTGTTCCAGCATGGCCCTGACTGTTTGTGCCACTTCTGCAATCAAACTGGCAATATCA
>JAASSE010000042.1 GCA_021768055.1 Gammaproteobacteria bacterium
CATCAGCTCGCCGGATTTTTTGGATGCTGCATACAGGCTCACCGGGTGATCTACATTATGGTGTACACTGAACGGCATATTGGTGTTGGCGCCGTAAACACTGGAACTGCTGGCATAGACCAGATGCTCGACATTGGTGTGTCGGCAACCTTCGAGAATATTCACAAAGCCTACCAGGTTGCTGTCCACATAGGCATGTGGATTCTGTAGCGAGTATCGCACGCCCGCCTGGGCAGCTGAGTTGAAGACGCGCTGGAAGTTTTGCTCTTTAAACAGCTTTTTCATGGCATCGCGATCTGCCATGTCCATTTTTATGAATGTGAAGGCGTTGTAGTCTTCAATGAGTTTTAAGCGGTCGCGTTTGAGCTGGACTTCGTAGTAATCATTGAGGTTGTCGATACCGATAACTTCATCACCACGATCCAGTAATGCTTTTGCGACGTGCATGCCGATGAAGCCAGCGGCGCCTGTGACCAGAATCTTCATGTTATTCTCTCGCAAAGGCGCAAAGACACAAAGAAAAACTTAGCTTTGTTATAAAAAAATATATTGTGGTCATTATCCTAACGGCCTACACAGTAGTAGTTGAAGCCGGCTTTCTCCATCATACTGCGTTCATACACGTTTCTCAGATCTACGAATACGTTTCCTTTCATGGTCGCTTTCACTTTTTCCAGGTCGAGGCCTCTGTACTGGTTCCATTCAGTCATTAATACAACGGCATCTGCGGAATGAATCGCTTCATAGATAGAATCAAAGTAAAGGATACTATCTGGCAACAAATTTTCCGCCTCATCGATACCTTCAGGGTCATGCGCACGGATGGTAGCACCTTTGTCGACAAGCGCCGGTAGTATTGCAAGCGAGGGTGAATCCCGCATGTCGTCTGTTTCCGGTTTGAACGTCAAACCAAGAACCGCGATTGTCTTGTGAGCCTCTGAACCACCCAATGCTTCCCTGATCTTAGAAACCATTCTGGCTTTTTGGGCAGCATTTACTTCAACAACAGATTCGATGATACGGCATGATGAACCGTGCTCCTGTGCAATGCGTATCAACGCAAGTGTATCTTTCGGAAAACAGGAACCGCCGTAGCCGGGTCCTGCATGCAGGAATTTACGTCCGATTCGTCCATCAAGCCCCATGCCTTTCGCTATCGAATGCACATCAGCTCCTACCTTTTCACACAGTTGCGACATTTCGTTGATGAAGCTGATCTTAGTCGCGAGGTAAGCATTGGAAGCGTATTTAATCAGTTCAGCACTCTCGAGGTTAGTGACGTGGATTGGGGCCTCGATCAGGTTGAGTGGCCGGTATAGCTCACGCAATCGGTTTTCCGCACGATCCGACTCAACCCCCAGCACTACCCTGTCCGGATGCATAAAATCTTTAATCGCTGAACCTTCTCTTAGAAACTCCGGGTTGGATGCAACATCAAAATCGGCATCCGGGTTGGCTGTACTAATGATCCTGTGAACCTGCCTTGCGGTACCAACCGGAACGGTAGATTTATCGACTATGACGGTATAATCATTCAGGTAACCCGCAATTTCTTCTGCCGCAGCATAGACATATTTCAAGTCCGCATACCCGTCACCTCTTCTCGTTGGGGTGCCTACGGCAATGAAGATCAAATCAGCTTCATTAACTGCTTGTTCAAGGTCGATAGAGAACTTTAGACGGCCCGCTGCAATATTACGTTCTACCAGATCATCAAGACCGGGTTCATAAATCGGTATTTTCCCCTTTAGCAAAGCATTAATTTTATGCTCATCTTTATCAACGCAGTTCACGCTTGCACCAAATTCGGCGAAGCATGCACCCGAGACAAGACCGACAGAGCCGGAGCCAATCATTACTACGTTCATGTTTGTTCCCTATAACCTTACTCTTCAATTAATGTTCGCAGATCCTGTTTAAATTCAACTTCAGCTTCAAGTTCAGCACTTCCGCTGCTTTATCTACTGTTGCCTATGACTCCCTGATATCACATATAATGAAGCCGTCTCCACCGGTAACCAGTGTTTTCATTATTCTTGATGTTGAGATAGTTTGAATGATGTGCAAGGTGTCGCAGAGATATGACGGCCAATTTAGATAACTGATTGTATTATAGAGCAATACAGGAACCAGGCACCAGATGCCAGGGACTACTTAAAAACAAATAGCCGCTTATAGAGTGGTAAGGTTGATGTTCATGCCGTCTTGCCACCTAACCCGGCTAACCAGGCGCCATTCATTTGTCGCTAATGAGATGTGCCATATACCTTCCTGGATTGGTGCAGATAGATACCCAATGTACAGGCCATCAGGTGCGGGGGCTAATTGCATTAGCTGATCGAGGTTTGACTGGGTTGCGTGTTGGAGGTGTAAGGTCAATTTTTCCGGATAACGGGGTAGTGAGCCTTTGTCCAGATACACCCTCAGTATGTCATCTGTTTCTTCAATGTTGAGTTGTGCGCTCAAGCCGAGCTCTGAAGCCAGTTTGTCGCGTTTCAATGAGCGGTTTATTGCCTTGCCTTTCTTGTAGTAGTCGTCCACAACCAGACCATCGCTTGTGGTTACCGCTAGCCAGATGGTGAACATACCAGCGACGATGGCGGCGGCCGGAGGTGCGATTAGCATCCAGACAAGTTTGTGTTTGTACCAAGGGAGCGATGGTGTGGTCATGGGTGAATTATACATTCAGAACATTTTCGCTTATACATGGAGATTATTGCGGGTATCCTGCCCTCCACCCTTCGGGCCGTGCCCAAAAATGAATAAATCCGTTCTGTCGATCCCGTCGAATTTGTGCCACGTCGCTGTTGATCCTCGCAATGACGACACTGTTATCGTCTCGGGCCGAGGAAGCGGGCTTCTTCGGTCACTGATAGTTCCTCTGCATCTATGGCGTCGAGGTGGAAGCTGATTTCGCTACTGCGTTGCTGGAGCATTTCCGGGTCGATGTTGACGCGCACCGGCAGCTCGACCACATCCCCGCTTTCGACGACGATATCTACGGCATCCATCTTCAGGTTGAGGCCTTCGAGGCCGCTCACCGACAGGCTGTATTCGTGGTTGGCCTGGTCCATATTGATCAACTTGAGAGTGTAGACGTTCTCGATCAGGCCCTCATTGGTCTCGCGGAACAGGGTGTTGCGGTCGCGGATCACGTCCATTGCCAGCGGTGTACGGTTCAGGATCGCGAAGAATGAGCTGAATGTGATCACCGCCAGGATCACAGCGTAGAGGATGATCCTGGGCCTGATGATGTGCGTTGAATGTCCCCTGAGGATGTTTTCCGTGGTGTAGCGCACCAATCCTTTCGGATAGCCCATTTTGTCCATGACATCGTCGCAGGCGTCGATACAGGCTGCGCAGCCGATGCACTGGTACTGCAGGCCGTCGCGGATGTCGATACCGGTCGGACACACCTGCACGCAGATGGTGCAGTCGATGCAGTGGCCGAGATTGGCTTCCTTCGGGTTCACGCTCTTCTTGCGCGCACCGCGGGGTTCGCCACGCTCCTCGTCGTAGGAGATGATCAGCGTGTCATTGTCAATCATCGCGCTCTGGAAGCGCGCATACGGGCACATATAGGTACACACCTGCTCGCGTAGCCAGCCGGCATTACCATAGGTCGCAAAGCCGTAGAAGAATATCCAGAAGGCCTCCCAGGGGCCAAGGTCAAAATTGATGAAATTGACCGCTAGTTCCCGCATCGGTGAGAAGTAACCCACGAAGGTGAGCCCGGTGAAAATGGAAAACACTACCCAGATCAGGTGCTTGGTGGCCTTGATGCGAAACTTGTTGAACGACATCGGCTGCTTGTCCAGCTTCATCTGCTTGGGGCGGCTGCCTTCGACCCAGCGCTCGATCCACAGGAACGCGTCGGTCCACACCGTCTGCGGACAGGCATAGCCGCACCACAGGCGACCGGCCAGGGCGGTAAAGAAAAACAGCGCCAGTGCCGCGACGATCAACAGAAGCGCCAGATAGAAGAAATCCTGCGGCCAGAACACCATCCCGAGGATATAGAATTTGCGTGCCGGCAGGTCGAATAGTACAGCCTGATGACCGTCCCATACCATCCACGGTACGAAGTAATACAGGCCCAGCAGTACGAACAGGCCGGTAATACGCAGCGCCGCGAAGATACCGTGGACTTCGCGCGGGTAGATTTTCTGACGCTTCTCGTAGAGCGACTGACCAACGTCATCGGCGGCGATGGGCTGCACGTTCACAGTTTGTTTTTTCTGTGGATCAGTCATCGATACAGTTGGCAGTACTCAGTTATCAACTTGAGGCAATAAATCTTAAGAATATTAGCATGTACTGTTATTTATGTACGGTGATGCAGGTCACATAGGCGTTTAAATTTATTGATTCTGCTAATCATACCGCTCATGGTTCGACTGGCTCACCATGAACGGTTTAATTAACTGGCAGTGCCTGTGCTGGAATTTGATTTGCCCTGGTTAAAACTGTCACAGGGCCGCAGAAAGAAACAGGTCGATACGGCGGTGGTGGCGCCGAAGATCCAGAACAGGAAGAAGCCGATGCTGTAGGCGCCGACGCGGCTGATATCGTAATCGACGAAGACAACGTTGGGGTCGAACGCGGTGAAGAACAGGATGGTCGCGATGCCGGCAGTGATGAAGGACGGCCACAGGATGGCGACGATTTTCTGGGTTTTGGGGATTTCGTTCATATTTTTTATTTCATAAAAAATAGGTACTAGGAACTAGGTACTAGTAACTAGGCAAATTTGATCAGCTGATTACGTAGATACGGCGTAATCTTACACCAGATTTGTGTTTTGAAGTCTTGTCCCGGTACCTTCCCAGTGAAATACCGTAGTTTGGATAAAGTAAAACGGAATCCGGGGAAAAAACAGTGGTGAGGGACTAGGGCCGTGGTTCGCGGCCGAAACCGCTCTTACAGGCTACACCTTATCGTTCAGCCTTCGACAGACTCAGGCCGAGCAATAAAAACTCCTAGCACCTAGTTCCTAGAACCTGATCAATCGTACTCGTGCGTCAGGCTGTAGATGTAGGCTGCGAGGATGTGCACCTTGGCTTCGCCGAGGAATTCGCCGTGCGCCGGCATCTGTCCGCTGCGGCCCTTGGCGATGGATTCCTTGATCGCGCGCGGTGAACCGCCGTACAACCACAGGTTGTTGGTCAGGTTGGGCGCGCCCAGTGCCGGGTTGCCGGTGCCGTCGGGCATATGGCACGCCACGCAGTGGGTGGCGAATTTTTCCTTGCCCTTCTCGGCCTTGGTCTCGTCAACCTCGCGACCGGCCAGCTGCATCACGTAATTGGCGACTTCATCCACGCCTGCCTCGCCATCCAGCGGACCTTCCCACGCTGGCATGATGCCCTGGCGGCCGTTCATGATGGAGGCCTTGATCAGCTCCGGTGTGCCGCCGTAGTTCCAGTCGTGGTCACGCAGGTTGGGGAAGCCGGTAGCACCGCGTGCATCCGAACCGTGGCACACGGAGCAATAGTTCACGTACAGGCGTTCGCCGGTGTTCATGGCTTCTTCGTTGCCGGCGAGCACGGCGATGTCTTCTTTCAGAAACTTGTCGTATAACGGGCCGTATTGCTTGTCAGCTGCGGCGATTTCTGACTCGTACTGCTTTTCAGCGGTCCAGTCGAGCAGTCCGGCAAACTTGCCCAGCCCCGGGTACAACACCAGGTAGGCGACGCCAAAAGCAATGGTCAGGTAGAACTTGATGATCCACCAGCGCGGCAGCGGTGTGTTCAGCTCCTGCAGGTCCTCGTCCCACACGTGCTCCATGGTTTCAGCCTGCTCACCTGCTGGTATCTTGCCGGTTGAGTTCTTCCACAATATCCATATGCACCACGCGATACCGCCAACGGTGATTGCGATAATCCACCAACTCCAGAAATCACTAGTGAAGTCAGACATGTCTACTCCTCGATGTTGCTGCCGTTGTTACCGGCTGCCGATAAATTTGAATGATTCATGTTTGAACCGCCTCCCTTACGCATCTCTGATTCCTTCAAAGGCTTGTCGTCATCCATCGCCATGCGTCCGGCTTTTTCGAAATCCGACTTGCGGCGGCTGCTGAAAGCCCAGATCACGATGCCGATGAACACCACGAAAGCGATCACTGTCCAAACCGATTGTACTAATGTGTTGCTCACGAATTACTCTTCTAGCGGCGTATCTTCACGTGAGTGCCGAGTGACTGCAGGAACGCAATCATCGCATCCATTTCGGTCTTGCCTTCCAGTGCAGCCGGTGCCGCGGCAATCTGCTCATCGGTATAGGCCTTGTGACTGACCAGGTTCAGTGCACGCATCTTGTCCTGAATCAGCGGGTCATTCAGCGCGTTCTCTTCCAGCCACGGATAGCCCGGCATGATGGATTCGGGTACCACGTCGCGTGGGTTGATCAGGTGCACGCGGTGCCATTCATCGGAATAGCGGCCGCCGACACGATGCAGGTCAGGACCGGTGCGCTTGGAGCCCCACAGGAACGGGCGGTCGTAAATGAACTCGCCAGCAACCGAGTAATGGCCGTAGCGCTCGGTTTCAGCACGGAACGGGCGCACCATTTGCGAATGGCAGCCAACGCAGCCTTCACGGATATAGATATCGCGACCCGCCAGTTGCAGCGCGGAGTACGGCTCAAGGCCGTCGACCGGTTCGGTGGTAGACGTCTGGAAGAACAACGGTATGATTTGCGCCATTCCGCCCCAGATCACGACCACCAGGGCAAGGACAATCAGTACGCCAATGTTGGTTTCGGATTTAGCCTGAAGTGACATTGTTATCTCCTATACCCTTAGTGAGCGCCAGCCGGTTCCGGGATGGGCGCCTGAATCGCCTTCCCGCTCGCCACGGTCTTGTAAACGTTGTACGCCATCAGCAGCATGCCGAACAGGAAGATGGCGCCGCCCATGAAGCGTACGATGTAGAACGGATGCATCGCCTGTACGCTTTCAACGAAGCTGTAGGTAAGCGTGCCGTCGACATTGACCGCACGCCACATCAGACCCTGCATGATGCCCGAGATCCACATCGAGGTGATGTACAGCACGATACCGATCGTCGCGATCCAGAAATGGGTCTCGATCAGTTTCTTGCTGTAGATCTCGACACCGAACAGACGCGGACTCAGGTGATACATCGCACCGATGCTGATCAGCGCCACCCAGCCGAGCGCACCGGAGTGTACGTGGCCGATGGTCCAGTCCGTGAAGTGCGACAGCGCATTCACGGTCTTGATCGACATCATCGGGCCTTCGAAGGTGGACATGCCGTAGAACGATACCGACACGATCAGGAACTTCAGAATCGGGTCACTGCGCAACTTCTCCCAGGCACCGGACAGGGTC
>JAASSE010000043.1 GCA_021768055.1 Gammaproteobacteria bacterium
CACCTCCATGTACCGCATGAACCTCTGATTAAATCAGAGGTTCTTAAAGAATAGAAAGCTGGCTGGTTTTATGTGCTATAAATCCGGCAGAACTATAACAACAGGTGACAGGAGTAAACCATGGACTTGAATATAAAATCATTCGCTTTGGCTGCAGGCATCCTCTGGGGAGCAGCGATATTGCTGGTTGGGCTTGGAAACATCATGTTTCCGGGATACGGCAGCGCCTTTCTCAAGATGATCGCATCGATTTATCCAGGCTACATCCATGACGCCAGTTACATGCAGGTGTTGTTCGGTGCGGGATACGGATTTGTCGACGGCATTATCGGCGGCGCAATCTTCGCCTGGCTTTACAACCGCCTGCTCTAAGCAAGCAGTATTCCGTTTAATTCTGGTTGTGTATTGTGAAAACGTAATGAGCGCAGCTTAGGTGAATGCAATAACTTCACTGAAAGCGTAACGAGCGAAGGCCGGACGAGGCAAATACTCGCGAAAAAAGCGGAGTGTATAAATTACTACATGAGCATTTTTGAGTGAGTATTTAACGAAGCCCGGGCGAGCGCAGTAGCTTTCAGTCAGTGGTGGTGGCCGCCGGCCCCATGCACATGCCCATGTTCCACTTCTTCCTGCGAAGCATCCCGCACCTCGATGATTTTTACATCGAAGTTCAGATCGACGCCTGCCAGCGGATGGTTACCATCTACAACCACGCTGTCATCATTTATTTCCTTGACCGTGACCACCAGCATTTCTCCGTTGGGGCCCTGTGCATGAAACTGCATGCCAACCGCGATCTGGCTATCATCTTCAAACATTGACCTGGATACTTCCTGGATCATTGAATCATTACGCATGCCGTAACCTTCTTCCGGAGACACAACGACACTGAACTCATCGCCTGCTGTTTTTCCGGTCAATGCATTCTCCAGCCCGGGAATGATATTTCTTGCACCATGAAGATAGGCAAAACTGCCATCCTCTGATTTATCGATGACCGCTCCCTCGTTGTCCGTCAAAGTGTAATGAAGGGTAACGACCTTATGATCTTCAATTTGCATGCCTGTCTCTTGATTTCTCTATGTGGACGGTAAACCTTAGCAGATTAATGCTCGTACCGGTACAAAAAAACGCCCCATTAAGGAGCGTTTGCGCGACTTGTAATAAAAGATATGAATCAGAATACAGCTAGAGACCGATCAGTTCGCCGTGAAAACCCTGGTCCCGAACGCGATGCAGAATATCGGTGCCTTTGATCTCGTCGGGATTGTACATTACCACCACCAGGTGCTTGTCCTTTTCGCTGTGCCCGACAGAAACCACCCCGCGGTCGTTTCGAATAGCGTTTTCGAGGTTACTCAGTTCAAGGTCGTCCAGCGTTTCGTCGATGTGAACGGTAACATCTGTTAGTGTTCCAGCCATGACCCACCTCCCAGAATATTCGATACAGAACTCTATTTCATTGTACTCACAATAGCTTGCGTATCAACTGAACCAGTGTTCCATTTGCCCGCCGAAATAAAGCCGCACCAACACAAGCAGTGCCGCCAGAAAGGCTATGACGAAAGTGATCAGCAGCGCCGTTTTATCCATGACGCGAGGTTAAGACTGCCCGCTTCGGCAACAGCTTATGTGGTTGATATGTCTGGAAAGAATGCTCAGGACAGCGCGTTCGCCAGTATTATCAGAATAAACGTCACAGCGACCAGTACACCCAGCACCTTGAGGAGGTTGCCCCAGATGATACGATCATCGCCTTGTAACATTGTATCCTCCTTTGTTTTCGACAAAGCCTATCTACAAAAAATGTCTTGCTTCTATGACATATATCAAGCCACTGACGAATTAGACACGTCCCAGAATGTCATCATACGCCCGTAGTCTGCTGAGAGGCCATAAAATAAACTAATGACCAGCCCCCCCTTGTGACTGTTTCACCTTGTTGTACGTTTAATCTGCCAATTTCTACAATTTAGCGCTGTCTAACGCATATTAGTCACTTATGCGCTATACCTGATATATGAACATCGTGTGCTACAGCGAGCGCATTCTCAACCCGTTCCGCGGGGTGATGAACGTGATTGCGCTGGATGATGCCGAGGCCGTCACCACCGACGGCGTCAACTGGTTCCTGTACGTGCGCGACCATTTCGATACGGCCGACGACACTCCCGAAGAATTTGCTGACGTCGACAATCCCGATATCCGCTTCGGCAGCTGGAACCAGAAGGACGGTCTCAAACGCGCCCCGGTATTGCCCTGTTACCATTACCAGGAAATCCAGATCAGGGGCGAACGCCTGCTCGAAGTCGTGCGTCACTACGCCAATGATGTACCATTCGAATTCCGTGACTATTATGAGCTGTGGCTACTGGAACAGAACACACATCAGCCGCTGGCGCTGCTCGACAGCGTATGCTGTGACCGTGACGTTTACCATACCGATACATTGACATGGCGAGCAGGCAACCTTTGCCGTCACCAGTTTAAATCTGAACAAACACAGCTGATCAGCGGACTGGAAACGCACGCAGACATATTGGGCCATGTGGTTAACAAGCGCGCTGGCAACAAGCCCTCGGCACAGTGGTTCCTCAGGGAAGAAAACGGCTACGGTTACGGACTCGATGGCATAAACCTGGTTGGGGAGCTGGAAGGCAGGGAGCTGTCACCACGCCTGTTTCCAAGAATGTTTATCGAGCAACACTGGGAAGATGAGGCCATGGCTGCGCTGATCAACGACTTCATCGCATGGCAATCACCCTGGCTATTGCTGCTGGATTTCCTTAAGGACGCACAACGCGAAGCGCTGGAACTGGCCGCGAGAAAACACGCGCTGCTCGTCGACAAGCTGCATCTGCTTTACCCGAAAGTCATTAATGACAAGTTGATCAAGGCTGCGCGGGTGGAAGCCATGCTCAGAAATACCAACAAGGATGAAGACAAAGAAAGCTCACAGCCGCCAAACTACAATGCATCCCTGGGCTGGCGCACGGCCTGAGTGCTGTTATTTTCGATGCAATAATGCATCGACCCGCATGCACAACTCCACCGTATTGCTGACCAGGAATGACAGGCTCGTCATATTAAAGTCGGACCGATAGATAAACGCCTTCGCGGTCACGACGATCATGTCGTCAGTATCACGCTCGCCATTGACGATATGTTGCCTGTTGCTGACTTTCGCGACGTTGACATCAAACCGTATCGGCCGGGTAACGCCGTGCATGGTCAGCTTGCCTTTGAGAATTGCGTTGTGCTGATCCAGCCATTCCAGGCCGGTACTGACAAAAAGTATCTTCGGGTAGGTATAGGTATCGAGAAAATGTTCGCTTTTCAGCATGCTCTTCAGGAACTGCTGTTCCATTGCCAGTGTATCCGCATCGACCATGACCAGCATCTGCGACTCATCGCCCCAGGTTTCACGCCGCAATGCAAAGCCACCTTCTACACCCTTGAATTCGGCTTCTACACGGCCAATCTTGCTGTCCACGCAAAAGCCGACCTTTGAATGTGCACTGTGAATTCGGTAAAGGCGCCCCTGTTCGGCCGCTGTTAGCATCGTCTTTACAATGGATGGATCGACGACACCGCCGCGGAAGGGCGCACAGATGCGTTTATCACTTGCTTGCGCCGGATACACATACACAAGGCAAGCAACAAGAAATAACAACGTTGCGAGAAAAGATCTCATGATAAATCTGCAATCACTACAGCGGCTGACAACCGGGACTCCCCAACAGATTAATTATAAACAGGCACGCCCCCAGATTAATTGATTCAGGTCTGATAATGACTAGTTAATTAATATTGATTTACATTCCGCTTCTAAATTTATCGTGATATATCTGCGCAGTCGCGCGCATCGGCGTGAGCGCTTCTGCATAGGCTATTAACAGGTCCAGGGCCCAGCTGATGCGTTCCCTGAAATAGCTGTCTGCATCCGGATTATTGTCTTCGGCATTATCATTCAGAACAGTTTCAACATTCCTCACGATAACATGTTCCGGGATATAGCAGATGCGGTTGTTCTTGTAGCTGCTCATGCGCAGCTCAGCCACAGGGTAAGCACCACCATCTGTGTTCGACAATGTAACGATCAGGGCTGGTTTATGGCCAACCTCGAAACGGCTCATCAACAGAAAGAAATTTTTCAGCCCCGCCGGCACCTGGCCGTGCCACTCCGGGGATACGATGACAAAACCGTCGCTGGATTTCACCTGCTCCTTGATCGGATCAAGGTATTCTTTCCATCTCGGTGTGTTGTCCCATACAGTCTGGTCCCACAACGGCAATGGATTGTCTGCCAATGGATACAGCCAGGTTTCATTGTCGGGATGCTCGTTGTTTAATGTGGCCTCGATATGACGCGCAACCTTCTCGCTTTGCGACGGATTGCGGTGGCTGCCGCTGATGATTGAAATTTTCATTGTTACTCCGGTTTCAATTCAGCACCATTTTATCGCTTTCTTTAAAACCAATAACCCCACTACTCGTACCTCGCCACTCGCCACTCGCCACTCGCGCCTGCTACGCAGGTGCGATACACCGCGCGCCTTCATTGCCGGCATTATTTACATATTTTGATACTTCCAGCACCGTCAGGCTGTCATCGGCCGCCGGTTGCATCAAGGCATCAATGACAGCTGTATCCTCGGAGCTTATCCAGTCCTGCATGGCCTGTTGCGGGATTAATGCGGGCATACGGTCATGAATCGGCTTCATTTCCCTGTTCGCCTCGGTGGTCACAATACAGCATTGCATTTCACCGTCACGGTTGACCTGGTAGATTCCCGCTAGTGCCAATGCATCCTGATCACTGGATGTGAAATAGAACGTTGCCTTGTTGTCTTGCTCTCTGCGCCACTCATAAAAACCATTGACGGGTATAACAACACGCGTCCTTTGTATGAGTTTCCTGAATGAAGGCTTCTCGCGGATTGTCTCCGCGCGTGCGTTTATTAATGGCCGTTCAAACTGGCCGGGTTTCGCCCACACAGGAATGATGCCCCACTCCATGGTTACGACACTTGTTCCAAGTCTGTCACACACAGTTGCAATAGCTGAACTCGGCGCAATGTTATAACGCGGTGTAAACTTGTCATCGGAAATAACGACATCCAGTATGCTGATCAGATTATTGACCCCGATCGGATCGTGCGCATCGATTCGTCCACACATGATTACACCTGTAGCGGCGGCTCCTGCATTCTTGCCATCTGTTCACGCAATTCAAGTATATGCTGTTCCCAGTACTGGGTCGTGTCAAACCAGGGGAAGGCTGCCGGGAAGGCGGGATCTGCCCAGCGCTTTGCCAGCCATGATGCATAATGCATCATCCGCAGGGTACGCAGGGCTTCAACCAGATGCAGTTCCGCCAGGTCCAGTTCGGCGAACTCGGAATAGCCCTCCAGCAAATCGATTAACTGCACCGTCATCTCCGGCCGTTCACCTGAAAGCAGCATCCACAAATCCTGGATTGCCGGCCCGTTACAGCAATCATCAAGGTCAACAAAATGAGGCCCATCATCGGTCCACAATACATTACCGCGATGACAATCACCATGCAGCCGGCTTACGGCATATTGCCCTGCCTGTTCGAATCGCTGTCGGATGATCGAGAGGCAGTCATCAGTCAGTGTTGAATATGCCTGCTCGATATGGGAAGGAATGTAATCATGTTCAAGAAGATAGTTAACAGCCTCCTCACCCAGCCGTTTAATGCTTATGTCATGGCGATGCTCGAACAGTTGCTGTTTTCCGATAGCATGAATACGGCCGATAAAACGACCCATCCAGATCATATCTTCGGTATATTCCAGGTCGGGCCACCGCCCTCCCTGCAACGGGTACAGTGCATATCGGTAACCGGCATGCTGTAACAAGGTGTGGCCATCGAACACCAGTGGCGCAACCACGGGTATTTCCTCGTCAGAGAGCTCTGCCGCGAAGGCGTGCTCTTCCATAATGGCTGCATCACTCCATCGGTCCGGCCGATAGAACTTGGTAACGACCGCTTCAGCATCTTCCAGTTCAATACGGTACACGCGGTTCTCGTAACTGTTCAATGCCAGCATGCGGCCGGATGTTCGGTAACCGGCTGACTCTACTGCCTGCAGTATAGTGTCCGGCTCCAGCGCGTTATAATCGTGTTCCAGTTCCAATTGCATTAATTCTCATGTCAAAAGTTGTTTCCGTCGGCCAACCCGCTCCCGATCTCAGGGTGCAGCACTGGGTCCAGGGTGATGCAGTCAATTTCAGTTCACTCGGTGGCCATGTTGTCCTGGTCGAAGTATTCCAGGTCAACTGTCCGGGCTGTTTCGTACACGCACTTCCCGAGGTAATACGATTACACGAAACTTATCAAGCCGATGGTCTCGTCGTCATCGGCCTCGCTACTGCATTCGAGGATTTTGACAAGAATACACTGGATAACCTCGAATTACTGATTGAAAAAGGTGAAATGATCGGCGATCCGCTGCAACAACTGGGCAAGGCCGGACTACTCAATGATAACAAGCTGGATTACACCCTGCCTTTCGCAGTCGGCATGGATGAACTGGTTGAAAACACCGAGGTGGTCACACACTGTGCAATTGAAGATTTTATCTGTTGTCAGCTGCCCGACTATCCCGAGTGGGACAAACAGCGGCAGCAGACAATCTATGACAAGGCCAAGGCCTACCTGGAGTCAAAAATATACCGGGCGCTTACATTTGAAACCTATCAATTACAAGGTACGCCTTCGTCGATGCTGGTCGATCAGCAGGGAATTTTGCGTGATGTATCCTTTGGTTATGCCAATCATCTTGAGCCAATGATAAAAAATTTACTGCGCAATCAGATTGAGTAAAATTCGGACATGCGCGGCCTCGTACCCCCCGACCCGGAATCAAACGCATCTTCGATGCAGTTTGCAGTGGTTTACGTGCCGCGCAGGAGCCGTAACCGTTTTGCAGCAAACTGCGTTGAAATAAAGGACAGTGCGGCCGATGCCATTGAACATGCCGATCCTGGAAACAGACGCTTCGCTGCGCGTGTTAGCGGCCCGTCCAAATCATCGGAAGGCCAGATGATTTACTACTTACTGGAGTGGCTCATACAGCCAGAAGAACAGAAGAGACCATGATACTGGATTTGACCGAACTCAAGCCGGCACAGGTTTATTTCACAATGATTCAAACCGTGGTGCCGCGTCCAATCGCATGGGTGCTGTCGGAGATCAAACACGGTAAATACAATCTCGCACCGTTTTCATACTTCAATGCAATATGCAGCAACCCGCCGCTGATCATGCTGTCGGTGGGTAAGAAACCCGATGGCAGTTTCAAG
>JAASSE010000245.1 GCA_021768055.1 Gammaproteobacteria bacterium
CAAATGTTACATATGTTGATAAGCAGTATGGAGTATCGTCAGGCCTGAGCTTCGCATTGCGTCAGGGTGATACGAATGAAGGCAACCTCTACCAGTTGTATCTTGAAAAAGATCTGGGTCAGAACTCTTCGTTCACACTTGGACGCATGCAACGGGCGGATGGTCTTGGCTTCTACATCCTGGATGGCGGGAGCATAGCAACAGGCAATGAAAGCTTCATATTTTCGCTCTATGGCGGCATACCGAGTCGTATAGACGACTATTTCTCAGTTGAAGCCGATGCACTCTATGGCTTCGATCTTCAATTTATGGATTTCGGACTGCAAAAATTATCGCAATCACCAGCATTCATTAATGTTACAGGCCGCATCGGCTGGCAGCATCTTGTAGATGATGTAAACGAAAATCGCCTGAACTGGGGCATTAGCTCAAGAGGCGAGATCAATGACAGCATGTTTAAAGGTTTTGGCCTGGTCTTCAATGGCACTTACATTATCGATGAAAACTACAGCGAAGATTTATTGATATCCGCCTACACAGACCTGAAGACCAAAAGCAGGATACAGATAGATTATGAAATGTATTCGCCCGATGAGCCTTATTTAACTTTCAGGGAAAGATTCTATTCGGTCTATGCCAATGGGCGCCAGTCTGCTTTGACCGGATCGCTGTTCTTCAATTTGCGGGAAAATGTCGAATGGATAATGCGTGGTCGTTCGGTGGAACGGGAATTCGGAGTTACCGGATATGGTGGAACCGCCGGTGTTACGGTACATAAGTATTCTGGCAGCGATTATTCAGCACAGCTCGATTACCTTGACCTGGGTGAAGACAACGCACTCTCGCTTTACATGGAGGTTGACAGTTCTCTTTCATATAAAACACGCGCCAGGCTCAGCACCGCACTACAGCACCAGGAAAAACAGTTGTCAGGCAGTAACGATACAGCGGGCATTGAGTTTGGCCTCGAGCATATGCTTCGTTCGGATCTCTTTTTTGTTCTCTCGCTCTCTCATATCTGGAACAGCCGCTTAAATGACGAGTACGTTTATGGCATGTATCTGAGTTATCGCTTTGATGATCGAAAAGCATGGTGGCGATATGAGTAGAGTATTGTTACTGATTTTCGGTTTCATCGTGTTTGTACCGCTGTTAATTGCAGCGGATATAGCTGACGAGCAGGCAGGCGAAAAGGTCGAGGAGAAAAGCTGGTGGCAAAAACGTCATGAGCGGCCTGACATTTTTTATCCTCACAATGTGCATATGGAGGTGATGGAAAAGGAAGGCGACCCCTGTCTGTTGTGCCACGCTTTCAGCAAGACCGAAGTGATTCAGCCTGAGCAGATCGAATCACTTACCCGGATAGCCAATGAGCCACTGGAAGCAATCTGTCATAACTGTCATCTCGACAGGCACACCGCACCTTCTCGCTGCGAACTCTGTCACACCGACGTCACGGCCGTTACACCTCCGAGTCATGATTTCGACTACGTGGCCAACCATGCCGAAGATGCACGACTCGACAACAACAGTTGCCGTACATGCCACGTGGACGCCTCTTTTTGCACTGACTGCCATTTCCGGCGTGACCGCTCACAGCGGCATGTGCATAAACTTGGCTATCGCAGCATGCACGGCATCGATGCGCGTATGAATACATTCAGCTGCGGGCGCTGCCACAATGCCAGCTATTGCGCCGATTGTCATCGAGGTAGTCGATGATATCCAGGCTGATGCTGATTCTAGTCATTCTCATCCACACAGGATGTGATACGGCTGATCATGCCGCTTCGGTTTCGGTTGAAAGCGGGAATCTGATCCTGGACAGTTCACACGGTGGCGATGGTTCCGCCTGGGGGCTTCCCGAATGCCAGGCATGTCACGTACTGGATCTGATTCACCAGCAGGCAGATAGCATCCGCGAAATTGCCCACAGTCATGGCTACACCGGCTGTACTGGCTGTCATGGCAGCAACGGCACTACTGAGCCTCGACGCTGCACAATCTGCCATAACAGCAACGACCTGGCCACATCTCCACCGCTCGACGGGGTTCACAGTCACAACTTTTCATCCCTGGCTACGGGCGGGTTAGGTGATGAGCAATGCCTGGCCTGTCACCAAATTTCGGACATGAATGGTGAGTTCGACGCCAATCGTGATTTGACGCGTCTTGCTGATGCACAGCAACTCTATCCGCCTTATACATCTGTTTCCGAGTTTTGCTTACGCTGTCATAACCGTGATCATCAGCAACCCGGATACGAGATCAACACGGAATACCATGATCCACTTATAGCCATGGAGGACAACTATCTCTATGTGGATCGGCACGGTGTGAATGAAGGCAGCGGCGAACGTACTTATGCCGGGCTGCGCAGCAACTACAGCTATCGCACGATCGTTGAGTGCACCGATTGCCACGCTATGCACGGCACCAACAACTCCGGCCTGGTAATTGACAACTCGCTCAAAGGCCTGAGCGGTCTCGACCCGAAGCTGCGCAATGCACCCTACAGTATCGTCAACGACGGTGGTAACAACGCCCAGTTATGTGTGATGTGCCACAAAATGACAGTCGAACTTGATTTCGGTGGTGTCGATACCGGTAACGGTCTGGCCGGAGTGCATGAAGTAGGTATTAATTGCCTGCAATGTCACAGTCACGGTGAAGCAGTACAGGCTGGAATGTGATGATGCGACTCTATTTGATTGTTTTTTCCGTAGCACTGGTGACGTCATACAGCGCCGGCGCCATAAACGGTGAAGCAGACATGCCGCCATTGCATCATGTAGTGGATGTCGCCGTGCCGGAATCCATGACTGTACCCAATGAACTGCCCTTGGATGATCAGGACAGGATCGACTGCAACACATGCCATGGAATCAAGGAGATTGAAAAGATACCTCTTGATGAAATAGACAAGGCCTCTCCGGATTTTTTTCGTCAGGGCCCCTACACGCGATTAACAGATTTCTGTTTTCGCTGTCACGACAGTAAAGAACATAAACGCGCCAACATTCACCAACAGCTGGATGAGCAGGGTGAGCTGAAAAAAAAGCAGTGTGAGTATTGTCACCTTGAAGTTCCCGATCCGGAAAAGGAGGATGTGCGTGAGACATTGGAATTTCGTCTGTCACCACAGAAGCTTTGCTTCGGCTGCCACCTGAAGTCACCACATCTAAATGCCATGAAC
>JAASSE010000246.1 GCA_021768055.1 Gammaproteobacteria bacterium
CTTCCTTGAGCTTGTCCCAGCCACCACGCGTCTTGCCATCCTTGCCCTCGATCTCGACATGGGTACGGCTCTCCTTGAGGTACTTGGTAACACCTTCGGAGAAGTCCAGCCTGCTGGCGTGCGGGCTGGCGCTGAGGGTCGCGGCGTCCGGTGCCAGCGGCATGCTGTCTGCATCGATGTGGCAGGTTTGCCAGCAACCTGCGCGGTCAGCATATTCAACATCATCGGTCGATATCATCACTGCCAGTTTGGTCTGGTTATCCGGATCCATCTTGCCACCGTCGACGGAGGGTACCGGTGCATGTTCCGCATCCGGCCACTGGAAGCGCATATACAGGTAATTACCATCGTGTGCAGCCTGAATGTTAACCGGGATACTGGGGCGCTTGCCGGGTATTGGATCGGTTTCGACCTCAGGTTTATCACCGCCCATGATCAGCTCACCAATGTCCGGTTCCTCTTCTTCATGACATTCAAGACAGCGGTCACCCTTCATAAAGGCGCGCTTGCCACTGTGGTCACTGCCTTTCAATATCCATTCCATGGAGGACTGGCCGGGGTAGAACAGGGTGAATTCCACCGCTTCTATGCCGCTCCAGTCAATCTCCGAGACGCCTGAAGGTGCCGGTGCGGCTGCTACCTTTGCGGCCGGTTTGGCGGCAGCAGGGGCCGGCTCGGCAGCTGTTTCAGTGTCAGCTGGTGCCTCTGCCCTGGCTTTTTTCTTGTCACCCTTCTTGTCGTCTTCCATGAAGGCCAGCCATTGCGGAGGTATCGGGCGGATGTAGTCCGGATCTGGTTTCTCCAGTTCCTCCAGTTCTTCTTCGGACAGCTGGTCATGCACTTTCTTGTGGGCGATACCCTTGTGGCAGTCGATGCAGGTATTGCCTGCCTGCATGCCGTTGATATGTTGCTTGCGTGCGCGTCCTTTCTGGTCCGCAGGATTCATGGAACCGAAATCATGGCAGTTGCGGCACTCGCGCGAGTCCGTTGCTTTCATTGCTTCCCAGACATTCATCGCCATATTGAGGCGATTGTTGTCAAACTTCTCCGGCGTGTCGATCGTACCCAGTACTTTATGGAGCAGCTCCTTGCTGGCCTGGATTTTACGTACAACCTTGTGCACCCACGGATCGGGTACATGGCAATCTGAGCAGGAGGCGCGCACGCCACTGCGATTGCTGTAGTGAGTCGTTTTTTCGTATTCTACATATACGTTTTCTTCCATCTCATGGCAGGAGATACAGAACGTCAGGGTGTTGGTGGCTTCCATGGCGGTATTGAAACCGCCCCAGAAGATAACGCCGACAATCATGAAAAACAGTGCCACGCCGATGGTTGTTCCGAACAGAACCTTGCGTGACATCAAGCCGAATACGGGTTTTTGATCAGCCATTGTTATTTTTACTCACCTTGATTCGTTGCCATGGAAAAACTGATTATACGAAAAATTCCTGTCATTACCTTCCGTTATTTATCCGTCGGGCGATCTATAGCAATAGATACATCCCGGATAAAAAAAGGGCGGACACAATATACATTATGTCCGCCCTGTTTACTGCTTACATCGTAACAGGATATCTTACAACTACATCAGGTTACGTGGTTAACGCGGTTATACACGTTGAACTTGCCTGTTGGTGCATAAAGACCCTTGATGCGTGCTTTTTCCTTCAGCGTCTTGGCATCAAAGATCACGATTTCACCATTTGGCTCCAGACTGTCAGCTCGGTTCCAGATAGATGTCCAGACTTCGGTTCCATCTTTGTTGAACTCAATGTGTACCGCAGCATAACCTTTCTTCTCGGTCAACCGTATGGTCTTGACGATCTTGCGGGTCTTCTTGTCCATGACCTTGAGTGACTGCTGGATAGCAGGTTCAGGGTGCTTGGTCTGGTCAGCCCATACATACTTAGACTTCGGATGGGTGCGCAGGAATACGCCGGGTCCGTCCAGATCGGTCTCGAAGCAGATCTTCCAGGCATTCTTCTTCTTGCCTTTAGGATCATTGCCCCAAGCGGTGATCTTACCTACACCGAGATGAACAGTACCGCCGACAGGACCGCACTTGGGATCGTTCCAGTTTGCACCGGGACCCGGATGTGGTTTCTTGTCAGTATCGATGATCGCTTCCAGTTTGCGGGTCTTGGTATCGATAACTACCATCTGGTTGGAGGCGTTAGCCGCGATCTGGAAGTAACGACCGGTAGGATCGTAGAAGCCGTCATGCAGATATTTAGATGAGTCGATTTGTGTAACCTGGAGGTTATCTAGGTCACTGTAATCCACCTGCCACATATGACCCAGTTCTTTCATGGAAACAAGCCAGGTAGGTGCATGCGGTGTATCATAAATCGCAGCTACGCGTGACTCGTTAACATACTCGCCGTCAATGTTTACACCACGTGAGGAAACGACTTTCAGCGGTTCCATGGTGTGGGCGTCGGCAACCACGAAGTGAGGCGGCCAGTAACCACCACCGACTACGTATTTACCATCACCGGATACGGCCACGTCACGTGCGTCATAGGCAATCTGCACTTCAGCAACCTTCATCTTGTCCGGTGTTTGCCACAGGTCGATCTTGGTCAGCTTGCCGTCACGTCCCATGGTGTACCAGAAACGGCCACGGTCCTTGGCTTTCAAGGTCTTATTATGCTCAGTTGTTTTCAGCACGTGTACCGCATAACCGGTCGGAACATGTGCAACAACCTCTTTCTTGTCACCGTCGATTACCGCAATCTTGCCGACATCACGCTCGATAACCAGGAAGAAGTTCTTCCAGTTACGGCCGTGTAGTGGCTTGCTGGGGTAGTCTTTAGGCTGGACAAAAACCTTGTGACGCTCTTTCATCAAGGCCAGATCCATTTCAGGTGGAATTGGTGGTTCCATCTGGATGTATCGGGCCAGTATGTCAATTTGCCTGTCATCGAAGATGTCATCGAAGTTGTTCATACCGCCTTCAGTACCTTCCTTGATGATCTTGGCGAGCCGCTTGGTTCCAATCTTAAGCGTGCCCTTAGTCTTTTTCTTTTTGTTCGGTTGTGGCAGCAGGCTTTTACCTGTTGCGCCCTTGCGCAATACGCCATGACACCCTGCGCAACGCTGGAAGTATAAGCTTTTTGCCTCTTCAAATTCGGCATCGTTTAGAGGCACGAATTTTTTCTTGGCAGCAAAAGCAACTCCCGATGTAGACA
>JAASSE010000247.1 GCA_021768055.1 Gammaproteobacteria bacterium
CGACCTGATCGTGTACTACATGAACGATGACTGGTACCGCATGGTGGTAAATGCAGCCACCCGCGACAAGGACCTGGCCTGGATTGATGAACAGTCGGCCGGCTATGACCTCGAGATCAACGAGCGCGATGATCTCGCGATGATCGCGGTGCAGGGGCCGCAGGCGCGTGAGAAAGCCATTTCGGTATTGCCGGTGGACGTGGTCGAGGCGGTTTCCGGCCTGGACCGTTTTTTCGGCTGTGACTGCGGTGAGTGGTTCGTCGGCCGCACCGGCTACACCGGTGAGGATGGTTTCGAGATTATGCTGCCTGACAGCGAAGCTCCCGCATTCTGGGACAAGCTCGCCGAAGCCGGGGTGCAGCCCTGTGGCCTGGGCGCGCGCGATACCCTGCGCCTTGAGGCGGGTATGAACCTGTATGGCTCGGATATGACCGAGACCACGTCGCCGTTGATATCCGGGCTCGGCTGGACCATCGCCTGGGAGCCGCCCGAGCGTGACTTCATCGGCCGCGAGCCGCTGCAGCGTGAGCGCGACAAGGGTGTCACGCAGAAACTGGTCGGCCTGGTGCTGGAAGACAAGGGCGTGCTGCGCGGGCACCAGAAAGTCGTGGTTGAAAACGCCGGTGAAGGCGAGACCACCAGCGGCACCTATTCACCGACACTGAAGCAGTCGATTGCGCTGGCACGGGTACCGAAAGAAACCGGTGATCACTGTCAGGTCGAGATCAGGGGCAAGCTGCTCAACGCGCGCGTGGTCAAGCCGGTATTCGTGCGCGATGGCAAGCCAGTGTAGGTGTATTTCCCGGTTGAGTTAGCAGCATAAATCTGTAATATCACGTCAGAAAATCCAAGAACAAGAAAGGCCATTAAATGAGCGAAGTACCTTCAGAATTAAAGTACACCAAGTCCCACGAATGGGTGCGTAAAGAAGACGACGGCAGTATCACCATCGGCATCACCGATCATGCACAGCAACTGCTGGGTGACCTGGTATTTGTTGAACTGCCCGAAGTAGGCGATGACATGTCAGCCGAAGACGCGGCCTGCGTGGTCGAATCTGTGAAGGCGGCCTCCGATGTCTACATGCCGATAAGTGGCGAGGTCATAGCCGTCAATACCACTCTGACGGATACCCCTGAAGTCATCAACGACGCTCCTTATGATGATGGCTGGCTGATCAAGGTCAAGCCCGCCAACGCGGCCGAAGTGGATGAGCTCATGGATGCCGAAGCCTACGAGGCTGAAATCGAGGAGTAATCTCTGCAGGCACTGATTGCCTGCAGGGCCCTGCTGTGCCGAGCCGGATTTTCCGGTAAAATTCGCTTTTTTCGAGACATTAGCCGCCTTCAATTAACCCGTTCCCATGCCTTTTATTCCTCATACAGACGAAGAAATTCGCGACATGCTCGACGCGATCGGTATCCAGGATACCGATGAGCTGTTTGAGGAAATCCCGCCGCATTTGAGAATCGATGGCCTCGACGGCATTCCGGAGGGCATGAGCGAGCTCGAAGCGTCACGCCTGATGCACAGCCGTGCCGCGCAGAACAAGGATGCCGTGTGTTTCATCGGCGCCGGCGCCTATGAGCACCATATCCCGGCTGCAGTATGGCAGCTGACCACGCGCGGCGAGTTCTACACGGCTTACACACCCTACCAGGCAGAAGCCTCACAGGGCACCTTGCAGCTGACCTACGAATACCAGAGCATGATCACCGCGCTGACCGGCATGGACGTGTCCAATGCGTCTCTGTATGACGGTGCTTCAGCGGTGGCCGAGGCCGTGTTGATGGCGGTGCGTGGCAACCGCAAATCCAAATCTCGCAGGATCCTGGTACCACGAACGGTACATCCGGCGTACAGAAAAACTACACACACCATCGTCGAGGGCCAGAACATCGAGCTGGTCGAAGTGGACTACGACCGCGCCACAGGTACGGTGCAGCTGGATGCGTTCAAGCAGGCCGGTGGAGATGACATCACTGCGGTGGTGATCCAGCAGCCGGGCTTCTTCGGTACGTTGGAAGATGTCGACGCGATCACGGACTGGGCGCACGAGAACAATGCGCTGGTAATCGCAGTGTGCAACCCGATGAGCCTGGCCGTGCTCAAGCCACCGGGCCAGTGGGGCAGTGCTGGCGCGGACATCGCCTGCGGCGATGGCCAGCCGCTGGGTGCACCGTTATCCTGCGGCGGCCCGTATTACGGCTACCTGTGCTGCAGCAGCAAGCTGGTGCGGCAGATGCCGGGCCGTATCGTTGGCCGTACCACGGACGTGGATGGTCGCGAGGGTTTCGTGCTGACCTTGCAGGCGCGCGAGCAGCATATCCGCCGTTCCAAGGCGACTTCGAACATCTGTACCAACCAGGGCCTGGTGGTGACCGCATCGACAATTTACATGGCGATCCAGGGTCCGCAAGGGCTTGAGAACACCGCATCAGCCTGCCATGCAAATACGCGTGAACTGGTCGCACAGCTGAGCAGTATTGATGGCGTTGACAGCGCCTTTAGCGGCCCGATTTTCCACGAAGCCGTGTTGCTGCTGCAGCAGCCGGTTGCCGACGTGCTCGAGGGCCTGGTACAGCATGGCATACTGGGCGGCTACGATTTGGGTAGCGACTACCCCGAACTCGGCAATGCCTTGCTGGTATGCGCGACTGAACTGCGCACTGACGAAGATATTGCGGCCTACAAGACTGCACTGGAAGCCGTGGTTGGTGTTAAAGCACTGCAGAAGGAAATAGCCTGATGTTGATTTACCAGCACTCCAGATCCGGACGCACCGGCGCACCACAGTCACCGCGCAAAAAAGCCGATATCTCGGATATTCCAGCAGGCTTGTTGCGCAATGACCAAGCCGGGCTACCCGAAGTGTCCGAGTTGCAGGCGATTCGCCACTACACCAGCCTGTCGCAAAAGAACTTTTCGATTGACACCCATTTCTACCCACTGGGTTCCTGCACGATGAAGTACAACCCACGTGCGTGTAATTCACTGGCGATGCTGCCGGGCTTCCTCGCGCAACATCCGTTGACGCCGGACCAGCACAACCAGGGCTATCTCGCGTGCATGTACGAGTTGCAGTCCATGCTGTGCGAAGCCATGGGTATGTCAGCGTTTTCGTTGGCACCGATGGCGGGCGCACAGGGCGAGTTTGCCGGCATCAAGATGATGCATGCCTATCATCTCAGCC
>JAASSE010000044.1 GCA_021768055.1 Gammaproteobacteria bacterium
AGTACCTAGTACCTAGTACCTAGTACCTAGTACCTAGTACCTAGTACCTAGTACCTAGTACCTAGTACCTAGTACCTTTAATGAGTCCGCGGATAGCCCCTTCTGTCTGAATCCGAATCGGTAAACGCAAACGGTTCCTGGATCAGTATCTGTGTGATTACATCGGCTGTCAGTGGCTTGCCGAACAGAAAACCCTGTGCTTCATTGCAGTTAATTTCTTGCAGATAGTCCAGCTGCTGCTGGGTTTCCACACCCTCGGCGATGACATTCAGGTTAAGGCCTTTCGCCATTGCAACAATGGTATTAATGATCGAGTTGCCTGTGTTTTTCATGTTGAGTTCTTTCATGAAGGCGCGATCTATTTTCAGCGTCTGGATCGGCAGCTTGTGTAAATAACTCAGTGATGAATAGCCGGTGCCGAAGTCATCGATGGCAACCTGGATGCCCCTGTTGCTCAGTTCCTTGAGCTTGTAGATAACGGTGTCCATTTCACTCATGATGGTGTTTTCCGTGATTTCGATTTCGAGGCAGTGTCCGGGAATGTTGTAGTCTTTCAGGATCGAGGATATGTCCTTGACGATGCTTTTCTCGGCCAGTTGGCGTGCTGACATATTGATGGACATGCGAATTTCGGGCAGGCCGGCATCACGCCAGCGCTTCAGTTCACCACAGGCGTTGCGCAACACCCACTTGCCGATGTCAACGATCATGCCTGTTTCCTCGGCAAAGGATATGAATTCCGCGGGTGTGATAGGGCCGTGCTCCGGGTGGTCCCAGCGTAACAGTGCCTCGACACCTACAATTTCACCTGTTCGGATATTGATTTGCGGCTGATACATCAGGTGGAATTCATCATTGTCCAGTGCCTTGCGGATGCCACTATCCAGTGACAGGTTCTTGAAGTAAGGCGTGGTCATGTCCTTGCTGTAGAACTGGTAACCGTTTTTACCCTTGTCCTTGATATGGTACATCGCGATATCTGCATGCTTGATCAACGTGTCCATGTTTGCGCCGTCACGCGGGTAAATCGAAATACCGATACTGGCACTGACATAGAGTTCATTGCCGTCAATAACAAACGGATCTCTGAGTACGTGATTTATTTTTTCCGCGATCTTGGTGACGTCCTCCTGACCCTTGGCGATATTTGGTAGCAACAGGGTGAACTCGTCACCACCAAAGCGGGCCAGGGTGTCGCCTTCACGCACGCAGCTTTTCAGCCGGGTACTGACCTGCTGCAACAGTTCGTCACCGACAACATGCCCCAGTGAATCATTAATGTTCTTGAAGCGATCAAGATCGAGAAACAGGATAGCGAGCATTTCTTCATTGCGTTTAGCCTGCGTTATGGCAAGACTGAGTCGGTCTCTCAGTAATGCACGGTTAGGCAGGTTGGTAAGCAAGTCATGGTAGGCCTGGAAATTGATTGTTTCTTCAGCCATCTTGCGCTCGGTAATATCGCGTGCAACACCATAAGTGCCGAGGTACGTTCTTTTCTTCGGGTTGTCCTCGTTCTTGTAAATACCCATAGAGCTCAGCTCTATCGGCAGGGTGCGTGTTTCAAAAAATCGTGGGGTGTTATCGTCCTTGCACTTGAGCCTAATTTCAACATTGCGTGATGCGCGGTCACCTACGCGCCGCTCATTAAAGACATAACGCGCAACTTCTGAATCGTTCTGGTGAACAAGCATTGAATAGTGTTTCCCGATGAGTTCCTTGTAGGAATAGCCAAGCAGGCTTTCAATGCGTTCGTTTATAAACGTGAATTTGCCATCCGGGTCGAGAATATAAATTATATCGGGTGACGTATTTACGAGGTAACGATGCAGGCGTTCGGATTCCCGCAGCTGGTCGTTCATTAACCTGTTTTGTTTTTCGAGGCTTTTTTCCTTGAGAGCATTTTTGATGGTGATCATCAGTTCATCAGTCGCATAAGGCTTGCGCAGGAAATTGTATGCGCCCTGTGAACAGGCATCCCTCGCAGCTTCGAACGAGGTTTCGCCGCTGACGATGATGACATAGGCTTCGATATTGTTCTCTCTGATATGCTGCATGACGTCATGCCCATTAACATAGGGCATCTGCAGATCCAGCAACACGAGGTCATAGTCTTTCTGATCCAGACAGACGATGGCTTCACGGCCACCGATAGCGGTGTCAGCATCCATGCCGCGAATAGCCAGCAGGTCCTTGAGGCTTTTCAGGACAACAGGATCGTCATCGACGATGAGAATGTTCTGCTCGTTAAAACTCATTTTTCTACTCTTTGTGCAAAGGCTGCCCGGCCTTTGTTATGTTCTAGTTGTGCACAAGGATGAGAGAGTGCTCTTATTCTTGTAGATTTCTTGGCAGGAGAATATGAAAACTCGTGCCTTTATTGCTGCTTCTGCAGCTTATAGAGCCGTGCAGTTCATTCACCAGATTTTTTACAATTGTTAGCCCCAAACCTGCATGTTCGTCACCTTTTGTTGTTTGTATCGGTGTGAACAAGTCAGGCAAAATCTCGGCTGGTATGCCCGGCCCGTCGTCGGCTACGCAAATTTCGTAATGCGCCTTACCATCAACGTTTACCTGATCTTGAGTGTAGACCATAACCAGGCCCTCTGCAGGGAGGGCCTCAACCGCGTTTTTCACCAGGTTGGTGTATATCTGCTTGAGGGCGTCGGCATTGGTGAGCATGGGTGGCAGGTGTTCATCCAGATTAAGGCTGATTTCCACGTTATGGGCAGCAAACAGGGAAGTCTGGAACATGTGCGAAAGGTCGGCTATCAGTGCATTGACATCGACCAGGGTGATTTCGCTGGCGTCGACTTCGACCGGTTGGGATAGTTTTTCCAGGATGGTGTTTACGCGTGAAATTTCTTCCTTGATGGTGTCAAGATCCTGGTGTGCCGGGTCATCGCTGCCGAGTTTGAACCTCAGGATATCGATGTAATTATTGATCACGCTGAGCGGATTGCGTACCTCGTGGGCGACTTCACGTGCTCGTAAGCGCATTTCTTCGGCGTCGTCTTTATCTTCGGTGTCGGGTTGCTGGTACTCGATAAATGAGGAACTGATGGTATTCGCAACTTCGTGGGCAAAGCGTGTCAGCAGGCCATGCTGTTTCAGCAATGCGGGTAGCTGCGCTTCGTCAATACCAAGCACGATGGCGCCGATAGCGGCATTGTTCACGATCAATGGCAGACATAGCAGGCCTTCACGGTGGTTCAGCCCGACCAGCTGATGGTCGATAATTGACAGCTCGCGATGCTCCTCGTCGAACGAGCTGGTATTGCTTTTCTCGAGCAGGCAATCAGTTACGATACTGCGCCCGGCTTCCAGCGGAATATGAATATCCTGCAAATGGGCATCGCTGTCACTTTCTGCCAGTGCCTGCACTTCATCAGTGGCGGCATCATATAGAAACAGCATGGTGTGGTTGATGCCGAACAGGATCGAGATATTTCTTTGCAAGGCCTGCAACAATGCCTGTTTGCCTTCAGTGCGTGATAAATGCTGATGTACGCCGTCGAGCATGGCGATATTGCGGATCTGTTCAGCCAGTTCGACCTGCTTAAGATTGTCATTGGCCGATATTTGCTGGGCGGTATCACCGTCGACATCATCACTGCTGAAATCCACGTCAAATTCCAGTGCAATGTTCTGTACCTGCTCATTGCATAGGGAAAGTATCTCTTTAACAGTTTTTTTGGACAGGCCGAACAATTGATCGGCAGCGGACAGTGCCGGCTCAGGATTGTCCCTGTAATGGTCGCTACTGAGCATATTGGCCAGGTTGACGATCTTTACCAGCGGGTGGGCATCGCGGATTAGCTCAACAGGTTCATGGTGGTACATGATGGCATCGGCCAGAAAAGGATTGCCGTAATGTTTACGCAGCAGGTCTGCACCGACCTGGTAATGCGTGGTGTCAAATTCCTCTTTTTCCAGATCGTGAAAATATTCATCTTCGCTGAGTTGGGCGAATGTCGTCGTGTATTTGCTGGGGTAGGCTGCTTCCATGATGAGCTGACCCGTATCGTGCAACAGGCCTGCAAACCATGCTTCTTCTGTCTGTTTATACTCGGAAACAGAAGCGAGGGATTCCGCGACACAGGCGCACATGATTGAATGGAACCAGTGTTGTTTCAGAAAGGAGATGCGCTCCTGGTGACTGCGTGAAAAGAATTGCTGTACAGCCGAGGTAATGGCAATGCTTTTGATTGTATTGATATCCAGGCTCAGCAGCAGTTTTTCGAAGTGATTGATATCGGTGTCTTTGCCCTGGGCGACGGAGATGATTTTCACGCACAGGGCCGGGTCCTTGCGAATAACATCGGCCAGCTGCTCGGAGGATACGCTTTCCTCCTGGCAAACGGCCAGCAAATTGAGTAGTACATGCGGCAGGGTAGGAAGCTTGTCAGCGTCCATTTTTTGAAGAATTTGTAGTGACTCTTTACGCACGTGCCTGATCAGTTATTTTTATTGGGTCTAAAGCTGGGTGCTAATAACCTGGCACACGAAACAGGCCATCAGTTATTGGGTTTTCCGACACCCGAATTGTACCAATTTAACCTTGTTGAGCATGCAAAAATCATGCATATAAAACGTAGAGGCTTTGCAATCAAGGTGTTATGGACTTACGTGGATATTTAACTTAAAAAACCGTAAATAATACCGACATCGCAGCAGCTGTCCCCGCCGGTATTTATCGCCCGCAGCCTGAGTTGAATATTATCCGTTCAGGCATTGAAATAATATGGCCATAGGCACAGAATGTCAGGGAATTGAAAAATACCGGGGACAACACAGTCCCCCGTTGCGGATAGTGGCAATGTTTGGAAGTTTGTTACGATTTTCTTCGAACAAGGAAAAGGCCGAGGATAATAACAATAATAACGACGAAGATTTGATGCCAAAAGCCCGATCACATGAGGTTGCATCAGTCACTGACCACCCGGCCGGTCGGCATGCCACCGGCTCCGATGAGAAACAGCTTACCCTTGATGACCTGACGGTCATTACCCGCGACATGCTCATGGACAGGAATCTTGAAGTAAGCAAGGTGCGCCCGTTCTTCTGGACCCTGGTGGAAGCCTATGTGGATCGTTTCCAGGTGTTCCCGTTTGATTTTGTAAAAGCGATGTTTAACTACGTCGAGCTGCAGAATTACCCGGCCGAGGATTTGCGCGAACTGGTAAAACAGATCGAATCCCTGTATGAGAAACAGTATGGCAAGCCCATGCGCAAAACTACCCAACTGGTCAGTAAAGATGAAGTACTGGATGATGAGATCAAGGAACTTCGAGAAACGCTCAAGTATGCAGCCATCGTCGGCGAGCGCATGGATGCAGACTAGTCTTTTCTGCGCTTGCGCGATGCTGCTGGTTATGTCTTCAGCCAGCGTAGTCGCGCAGTCGGAAGAGAACAAACAGCCAGCCGATCCACAAAAGCTCGAAGGTGACTGTCCGCCCGCCGGCAAAACCAGGGAAACTCCAAGTGCCCAGGACTGGCGATACATGCTGGCAGGTTCACGTTTGCTATTGCGTGAATATGCCGATGGCAGGCGACTGGAAGAATCTTTCGATTTCTGCAGCAACGGCGTGGTTTATAACCGCCTGAAAACCCGCGACAGCAGGCACAACGACGATGCCTTTGCCTATGGCGTATCTGCCCAACAGGTATCCGGCATCTGGACCGTGGTTGAAGTGGACGGCGCCAACCATCTGTTACTGAGAAAACGTGACAAAGAAAAGCGGCTGCTGCTCGAGGACCGTAATGGCGCGACCTTTCTGAACGGCAAACGTTATTTTATGCTGGAAAACCAGCGCTGCTACTGACAGAAACCGTTACTACACTGGTCGCAAGACGCGCACCAATATTAAATATCAGGCCCTCTTTCTTTTACAGATATCAAGCAATCCAATTCCGTATAGACCTCCCAGTATCCATGTGCGCCATTGCGACATTAACTATCGTAAATGATTAAGCAAGCAAGTTACCAATTAAACGAAATGAAGTGTCTTCAGCATGTTGCAAATTAATCGCAATAACATGTATGAAAAAGTGTAATGATAACAAGAATTATTTGTAGGACTTGCTCTACTAATCACGGATTTTTTTACAAAATATATTAATACGAAGGAATATTTGATGCCCGTCAAGTCAGGAAAATCAGGCCTTAGTAGAATCGGATATACATAATTTTCTGATTACATAATCATCTTGAGGGTTAGTTATGGAACAGTGGCTTGATTTGTTGTTTGGTAATTCGATTGGTTTGATGAGCATGCTCGTTGTATTCGGAACGATCTTCATCGCGGTTTTTCTTGCAACCATGCTGATATTCAAATCGAACGAACATAAATAAACGCAGGGGCCGGACATGATGGTCCGGGTCATGTATTCAAAAGTTTAAACAGGCGCATTCATGGTTATCGTGTATGCGCCTGTTTTTTTACGCGCCCCTCGTTCCTTGTAACATTAATATGGTGGGTCTGGAAGGACTCGAACCTTCGACCAATGGATTATGAGGCCCGGTTAGCGAGTCTTGAAGCCCAACGAAACCGCGCAATGTGGGCGTTTGATAGCCATGCCTATACCAGTTTCCTTACCATTGTTGTGATCAAAATAGTCCTAATAAATATTTTTTACGTACACTACCAAGTGAGATGATAGGTTGATCCTGCGCATAAGTTATCGAAACACATAATTAATCACTCCGAATCCTTTTATAACGTAATTTTCACTCACGATTGGACTTGTGGTCACCTCATCACTTAACGACTCTCCTGTAATGCTAAAAACAAATAACCAATCCCTGGTAATTTCGATAAACATTCCGAAACCGGCTTCAACGCTTGCAATGTCACCAAGTAGATACGCTTCTCTTTCAGCAGTCGCTTTATCTACTGGAACACAAAAATCATGATTAGCCATCTCCTCACTAGACCAATTGAAAGCAATCATAGGGGCAATCCTTATTACGCCAAACTGTAACGATTTGCTAAACCTTAAATTTGCCTCATTACCACCGATTTTATCCAGTACATCATGTTCGTAACTGGCAAAAACATCGAGGCCACCAGGCAGTACCACCTGTATTGCAAGGCCTGCCATAAAAGTATCACTACGATCTCCCATGCCTGTTAGATAGTCGCTATCTTTTTCATCGTAAACACCAATGCGGTATCTACCTGTTGCTGCAAGCCGTAAATCTCCACTGCCAACAAGACCAAGCTTGATATTTGGACCATAAATCTGAAGACGTTCACCGTTATAGGTAATCGCTGGGATCACCTGGCTTACCGCTCCGCTGTAACCACGGTAAGGACTACTTTGTGC
>JAASSE010000248.1 GCA_021768055.1 Gammaproteobacteria bacterium
CTGAGCGGTACCTTGTTACCAGATACAGGCTGTACTCTATAGCACTGCCCTCGTAAAATGGCGCCCTGATTCTACTGCCAGCAACAGGGTTGTCATGTACCTCTCCAGATTTCCGGTAACTACGCTCAAGGAAACTCCAGCCGATGCTGAAGTTATCAGCCATCAGCTGATGCTGCGCGCCGGTCTTATCCGTCGGCTCGCTTCCGGCCTGTACAGCTGGCTGCCGCTGGGATTGCGTGTTTTGAAAAAAGTGGAAAACATTGTCCGCGAGGAAATGGACAGCAGCGGTGCTGTAGAAGTACTGATGCCTTCGATACAGCCGGCCGAACTGTGGCAGCAATCGGGACGCTGGGAGCAGTACGGCCCTGAATTACTGCGCTTGCAAGATCGTCATGGCAGGGATTTCTGCTATGGCCCGACGCACGAAGAAATCATTACTGACCTGGCAAACCGGGAACTGACCAGTTACAAACAACTGCCCGTTAATTATTACCAGATTCAGACCAAGTTTCGCGATGAGGTGCGTCCGCGTTTCGGTATCATGCGCGCACGTGAATTCCTCATGAAAGACGCCTACTCGTTCCATCTCGACCAGGCATCTTTGCAGGAAACCTACGACCTCATGTACCAGACATACACCAGTATATTCACCCGGCTGGGGCTGGATTTTCGTGCGGTCATGGCGCACAGCGGCGCCATTGGCGGCAGCAGTTCACACGAGTTTCATGTACTGGCTGAATCCGGTGAGGATGCCATCGCTTTCTCGAGTGACAGTGATTACGCGGCGAATATTGAAAAGGCCGAAACCCTGCCCGGCAACGACCAACGTGCCGCAGCTGGTGCCGACATGCAAAGCATTGATACCCCCGGACAGCACAGCATCGATGAAGTATCGGCATTCCTCAAAACCGAACCATCTCGCTGTGTCAAAACCCTGCTGGTCAACGGCACAGAGGAAGGCAGCGTAGTTGCACTGGTACTGCGCGGCGACCATGGCTTGAATGAAGTCAAGGCATCACACCTGGATGCGGTTGCATCCCCACTCGTGTTTGCCAGTGATGAACAAATCAGGAAAGTTGCCGGTTGTTCGGCCGGATCCCTCGGCCCCGTCGGACTCGATATACCCGTCATCGCCGATCATGCAGCGTTGCAGTTAGCGGACTTTATATGCGGAGCCAATACCGACGGCAAACACCTGACCGGTGTCAACTGGGAACGTGATTGCCCGCTGCCCGTGGCAGCCGATTTGCGTAACGTCGTTGATGGTGATCCCAGTCCGGATGGCAAAGGCACCCTGTCTGTCGTACGCGGCATCGAGGTAGGCCATATCTTTCAGCTGGGGCAGAAATATTCCAGCACCATGGATGCAACTGTACTCGATGAAAACGGCAAAAGCATAACCATGACCATGGGTTGTTACGGAATCGGCGTGACCCGGATTGTTGCTGCCGCGATCGAACAGAACCACGATGAAAACGGTATTATCTGGCCCGATGCGATTGCGCCGTTCAGCGTAGCCATTGCACCGATCAACTTCCAGAATACTGACAGCGTTCGCGAAACCGCGATCAGGCTGCACGACGAGTTCACCGCCGCCGGCATCGAAGTACTGTTGTACGATCAAAAGGCACGGCTCGGTGCGATGCTCGCAGATCTAGATCTGATTGGTATCCCCCACCGTATCGTTATCGGCGAGCGCGGCCTCAAGGACGGAAACGTCGAATACAAGGCACGTGCCCACGACAAAGGGAAAGACGTGCCGCTTGCTGATATTGTGTCACTGATAAAACAGGCGCTGAATTAGGCCAACTCTACTTCGGGCAAACTATACTTGGTGGCATGAACAGAATGTCGCTCGTTATAGTCCCACTGCTCACGCTGCTGTCGCTGTCAGGCCAGGCCAGTGTGCCGGTCAAAAAACAGCCGGACCCCGAATTGCGCAGGCTACTCACAGAAGCGATCAATTCCTCTACCAGCTTTGAAGACCGTTTTGATGCCGAGGTTTGGCTGGTGGATATGTCCAGCCGCATGAAGTCCTTTGTCCCTGATAAAGCATTCAGGCTCGATCTGCTCAAAAGCATCCACCGTGAAGCTCAGCGGGTTGAACTGCCACCGGAACTGGTCATAGCAGTGATCGAAGTCGAGAGCCGCTTTGATACGTTCGCCATATCGAGGTCCGGGGCCCAGGGTCTGATGCAGGTGATGCCATTCTGGCTTGATGAAATAGGGCACCCCGAAGACAACCTGGTCGACATGAAAACCAACCTGCGCATGGGCTGTACCATTCTGAAGTATTATATGGACATGGAAAATAACGACTTGCGCAGCGCGCTTGCACGTTACAATGGTAGTTATGGTGATATCAGGCAAAGCTACAGTAATAAAGTACTGGATGCACTGCGGCTGCGCTGGCGACAACAGTAGCCATGACGAAAAGGTGGCACTGTCTGGCAACAGGACGATACTGGAGATCACGCACCAGCAACTCGCCACGGAAATAGGCAGTGCTCGGGATGTCATCAGCCGTCAGCTCAAGGAATTTGAATCGCGCGGCTGGATCAAACTACACCACGGTAATATAGAAATACTAGAAAAACAGTCACTTGAGCAACTTTAGTTGTGTGATGATGTCACTGATATCAGCAGGGGGCTGACATAAACTCCTGACCGAACATATTAGTGAGGTAGTACAAATGAAACAAAATGTTGGCAGTATCGACAAAACAATTCGTATCGTCGTTGGGCTTGGCTTGATCAGCCTGGTCTTTGTCGGCCCGCAAACCGTGTGGGGCTGGATCGGTGTTATACCACTGGCCACCGCCGTGATCGGATGGTGTCCTCCCTATGCACTGTTGGGAATCAACACCTGCAGCACCAAGGACAAGCTTAAAAACACCCTATAACTAAAGCCCGGAACAGCCGGGCTTTTTTATGCTGTAATAGCAAATCTAGTCATCGCCTGTTGCCGATGTTTTTACAGTATCCGCTGTATTCTGCAGCTAATGTCCTATATACATTAAAACCGACAATACAAAATCACGATACAGGTATTCGTGGTGGTTTCATCATTAAGAATACGGCTGCATTATTTTCTGAAGAAAAACAAAGTCGCCCGGATTATTCGCTGGAGCTACCGGATTCTGTTGCTCGTTATTATTATGGATACCGGCTACCTGATCGGCATATGGCCGGA
>JAASSE010000249.1 GCA_021768055.1 Gammaproteobacteria bacterium
AACTGGATGATAAACAAGAGATTATGGTGATTAACCTTGTTCCTTGTCGCTACTTTTCTTGCACAAAAAGTTAATTTCCCAGTTCCACGCAGTTTCGATGATGGATTCAAGGTCAGCGTACTCGGGTCGCCAGCCGAGTTCTTTTTTCGCCAGTTTTGCATCGGCCACCAGCACCGCAGGGTCGCCGGGGCGGCGTTCATCCTGCGTTACCTTGAAGTCTTTGCCGGTAACTTCGCGTGCTGCATCAATCACCTGCTTCACGGAAAAGCCTTTACCGTTGCCGAGATTGTACTGAGCGCTGCTGTCAGTCTTTTGAATGCGCTCCAACGCAAGTAAATGTGCGTCACACAGATCGTTGATGTGAATATAGTCGCGCACGCAGGTGCCGTCATCAGTAGGGTAGTCATTACCGAACACTTTAATATCCTCACGCCGACCCGAAGCTGCCTGCAACACCAGCGGTATCAAATGTGTTTCCGGATCATGGCGCTCACCCAGGTCACCATCGGGATCAGCGCCGGCCGCGTTGAAGTAACGCAGACATGCAGACCTGAGTCCATAGGCCTTGTCATAGTCACTCAGTAACTGCTCAACCATTAACTTGGAATGGCCGTACGGATTAATCGGCAGTTTTCGGTGCTTCTCGTCGATTGGTGTGTAATCGGGTTCACCGAAAATGGCTGCAGTCGATGAGAATATAAAATAGCCGACATCATGACGCAGCATGGCATCAAGCAAGGTTTGCGTATTGGTGAAGTTGTTGTGGTAATACCTTGCCGGATAGGTGACTGATTCACCCACTTCGATGAAGGCGGCGAAATGCATGACCACTTCTATCTGGTTATTAATGAAGACATCGTCCAGTACTGCAGGATCACCCAGGTCGCCCTGGATGAATTCACCGTATTTGACGGCATCACGATAGCCGCGACTCAGATTATCAAGCGTGATGACGTCGGCACCTGATCCAGCCAGCAGCTTGACCATGTGTGAACCTATATAACCGGCACCGCCGACAACGAGAATACTCATGCTGTACCCAGAGTTGATAACACAAATGGATTATAGCGCTTCAGTGAGCTACTGGATTTCGAATACAGTATCGCCACCGGCGACGGGCCTCTTGCACCATGCCTTTCTGTTCTAAAGATATGACGACCAGTCTTTAGAGTTATCACCGAATGCGAAGAAGAACGGGTTTAACAGGCTGTCCTTGGTATTGTATTCCAGTGTGCTCATATCGGTTTTGGTGACATAGCCACCCGCCTGCTCAACGATGCACTGTGCAGCGGCCGTATCCCACTCCGAGGTCAGCCCTAGCCGTGGGTACAGGTCCGCCTTGCCTTCAGCAACCAGACAGAACTTCAATGAACTTCCCATGCTCAGCATTTTGACTTCGTTGTAGCTGTTATTGATATTGGCCATGTACTTCTGCATTTCCTCTGAGCCGTGAGAGCGGCTGCCAGCCACGGTAATCCTGTTTTGATCCAGCTTCTTCACCGAGATTGGCCTGGCGTCGCCGCCGTGTTCACATTTGAAGGCGCCGCCTCCTGAGTACGCAAAATAATCGATATCGAGTACCGGAACGTGAATGACGCCGAGAATACACCGATGGCCATTGATGAGGGCTATGTTGACAGTGAATTCTCCGTTGCGCTTGATGAACTCCCGGGTGCCGTCCAGCGGATCAACCAGCCAGTAGGTATGCCATTGCTGGCGTTGCTCGAATGGCAGGGTGGCTGATTCTTCAGATAAAACAGGGATATCGGGCGTGAGCGCGGATAAAGACTCGATAATGGTGTGGTGTGATGCCATATCGGCGTCCGTCAGTGGTGATTTGTCGTCCTTGTGCTCGATCTCGAAGTCCCTGTCGTAAACCTCCAGTATTTTCTTGCCAGCATTACGTGCAATGGTCACGCAACTGGTGCACAGGGATTTGAGATCGAGGGAATCTAGCATATTTGAAATCCAGGTTTTGGTACAATCTTCAAAGTTAAATGTGTAATTGATTTTACTGTATATGCCGCCACTCGACCTCAATGAAATCGAAACCATACTGCTGGATCTGGATGGTACCCTGCTCGATCTGCATTTCGACAACCATTTCTGGATCGAGTACGTACCGGTGTGCTATTCGGAAAAACACCAGGTGCCGCTTGATCAGGCAACCGAGTTCCTGATGAAGCGCTATACCGAATTGCGCGGCTCACTAGACTGGTACTGCATTGAATTCTGGACCCGTGAACTTGATCTTGATATCGAGCAGTTGAAACAGGAGGTCGCGCATAAAATAGCGGTGCATCCTTTTGTGCATGATTTTCTGCAGTCAGCCAGGGGAACCGGGAAGCGCGTGCTCCTGGTCACCAATGCACACCCGATCAGCCTGAATCTTAAAATGGAAAAAACCGAGCTTAATGAATACTTTGACCGTATTATCAACGCGCATGAACTCGGCGTGGCCAAGGAACAGGACGGCTTTTGGGAGAAGTTGCAGGAGGTCGAGGCATACTCACCCGAAAAAACGCTGTTGATTGATGACAATCACGAGGTGTTGGAGTGTGCGGAGCGATATGGCATCAAGCACCTACTGGCCGTTCATAAACCGGACAGCCAGGGAGATATCATGTCACACGACAGGTTTCACAGTCTGAAGAGTTTTGAAGAAATTACAATATAGCTGGCAGCAGAGGGATAGAGTTTACTCCCACTTCTTGAAGCGCTTTTTACAGTAGCGCAGCAGCTCTTCATAATTGCGGAAATACAGATCAAAGCCTTCTTCGGAAGGGGCATCGTATTCGCAGTAATCGTTTGAATGTTCACGACAGATGCTTGGCCGCGATTCGTAAATACTACAATCTCCGTTTGCCAGCAGATGCTGGCAGTGGCCATCGATCAGCAGGCACCAACCATCTTCATCCTTGTATATTTGTACGTGGTCATGTGATACCTGCCATAGCAGCTGCTTGAAATCTTCTTTTGATCTGGGCGCTTCAATATGATGTGTCATGTAGGTACAACAAATTGAACCCGTACAAAATGAGCATTTGTTTTCCGGTGTTATTTCAATCTCAACTTTTTTATCCATTACATCAATCCCAGTTGCTGCAAGTTGCCTGTATTATTAAACAGGTACGAACCATTTGCCTGATTTTTTGAGAACATGGACATGCTGTTGACCAGGTTGTTGCTTG
>JAASSE010000250.1 GCA_021768055.1 Gammaproteobacteria bacterium
CGGTCGATCGATGCACCGCAGCAGTGTGTATTCTGCACGGCCTGCTGGAAGGCGAGCAGGCGATCGAGACCGGCCTGACCTGCCTTGCGGGTATCCGATCCGTGTGCCGCGCAGCCTTCATGTTCCGGATCTACCGAGCTGAAGTGATAGATCACGGTCTTCAGGTAACGTGTCGGCGCATCTGCTGTATTCGGCCGGCCCTCACGGTAGCGCATCAATTCTGTTTCCACCCATTTCTCCAAACTGTCTTCGATATCAAACAGTGCGCCTGCATATGATCTGCGCCGAACGGAACGGTAGGGCAGGCGCAGCACGTAACGAATCACGTGCGCGAGACGGCCATCAGCGCAGGGTGAAATATCCAGCGTGTGAAAACCGCATTCCTGCAAAATATCCTGAAACGCAGTGTCGCCATTGTTTCCGAGTGGATCGCGGGTAAACACCTCGTCACAGAAGCGGCGGTAGGTCTCGAATACGGACCAGGCAAACAGGCGGCGCATGTCGAGTTGGTCGACCCAGGCATCGGCGAGCATTTCAGCGGGCAGTTCGAAACCAAGCTGTTGCCGGGCGATCTGCTGTGCGCGCATTTCGAAGTCAGCTTCGTGCTGAAGTGCGGAGACTTGCTTCAAGGTGGGCACGATCTTATCGAACGCATTTTTAACGCTGCGTTCGTAGTCATATAAAAGAGTGTTTTCTCGTGCATTGCTCAGCGGGTGCAAAGACCTGTCGGTTGAATGCATAGCGGTCACAACCGGCATAGGGTTACCGCGCGCACCTGGACGGCCCGGTGGTGCTGCGGTCTGGTTCCAGCCGGGTGTCTGCATGTGCTTGTTGCGTGCGTTCAACATAAATCAGCTCAATTGCGCGAATTAACCGCGGGCACCGCCAGAGTAGGTGATCAGTGCGCCCTGGGCCGTATTACCGCTGCCGCCGGTTACCTTGCTTGTCGGAACTGTCATCTCGTCATTGCGCTTTTGCGGTGCCATAGCCGCAGCCATGGCCACACCGGGTGTGGTGCGCATGGTCGGGTTGCGGCCGGCGGCTGATGTACCTTCGGTGCCGGTTACGCGATCGCCGCGATCCCAGTCATCACCGGTAATCTTGGAGCCGACATCCATACCTTCGCCAGTGATGCGTGACTTGATACGACCATCTATCGTCTCTGCTGTTGCTGACACAGTGGCTGATGCTGGATTGTTGCTTGCCGGCATCGTATTGCCGAAGCGTGCTTCCTCTGTACCCGTAACCTTGCCAGTTGCCATCCCGAAAGGACCGGTTATAGAGCCCTGTTCATATTGGCTCCCCGTTATGCTTCCAGCCGTACTTGCTTGCTGAGCCTCGCCAGCAGGTGAGGACACGCTGAACTGTTGCCAGGGAGCAGTAGTCATGGATTGAGGAAAATCCGGGCTTGCCGTATCTGCGGCAGTGGCCGGACAGGCTTGAACGAACTGGTCTGCACCGACGTAGGGTGTGCCGGAAACTGACTCGCAGGCACCTTTTGTATCACCGGTCATCTTGCCTCCAATGCCGGGTTGTTGACCCGTCATGACTGCACCGGGTGTGCCGCGCGTAGTTTTCGTGCGGGCTTTCGCCATTGCACTATCATTCGATTCACAGAAAGTGTTGTACTGTTCGCTGCCGGCATAGGGCGTACCAGTGACGGCCTTGCAGGTACCCGGC
Organism: Gammaproteobacteria bacterium; assembly: GCA_021768055.1. GTDB lineage: Bacteria > Pseudomonadota > Gammaproteobacteria > SZUA-229 > SZUA-229 > JABDQW01. The sequence goes on from JAASSE010000250.1 coordinate 1,681, forward strand.
TCGTTGCCGGTAACCTTGCTCTCACGATCGGTCATTGTGCCAGTGACAGCTTTGCCGCTCAGCGTTGCCGAAGTGCCGACCTTGTTGTCAGCGGGTTTCGGTGATGCCTTGCAGAAGCCGCTGTATTGTTCCTGGCCGATGTAATCATCCCCCGTAACGTTGCGACAGCTACCAACCTCGTCACCTGTCGTCTTTTCGCCGCGGCCGACCAGCGTGCCGGTGACGCTGCCGCCGCGCAGAGTTGCGCTAGTGCCGACTTTCGATGGTACAGAACCGATATCGGTTGCAGCTGTATACTGTGTGCCGGTTAGTTTGCGTTTCATACCCGACTCGTCGCCGGTCACTTTATCGGAGCGGCCGACGTTATTGCCGGTGAGTGTCTTGCCCTTGCGAGTTTCGCTTTTCGTAACCTTTTGCGGCGATTTTTTCATGAATTCACCGCAGTAACCCTGTGATTGTTCTGCACTGATATATTCGTTGCCCGTTACGCGTTTACAGGTACCGGCCTCGTTGCCGGTGACATTGCTGTCGCGTCCAAGCTTATTACCGCTGACACTGTTTCCGCGCGACGTTGTCGTCACACTCACCTTACGTGGCGATGACTTGGGATCGCTCTGGCAGAACTTACGGAAGATGTCTGCACCAAGGTACTCCGTGCCCGTTACGCTGCGACACGTGCTGGCTTCATCACCCGTTACACTGTGACTGCGGCCTACCATGGTGCCGGTAACGGTCTGACCCTCGGCGGTTTCGCTGGCGCCGACTTTCCAGGGTGTATCCTGGGCGGCGCCGGTATTAGATTCCTTGCTCGGGCGAACGCGTCCACATGGCTGCGATTTTTTTTCGCCGGATTTGCCGTTACGGCTGCGCTGTTCGCGCAGTGTCTGCGCGAGTTCGCGGCCCGACAAGTGGGGATTCGCCGCGCGTGCGGTTTGAGCCGAAGACATGCTTTTATCAAGGCTGGCCTTGCCACGTGAAGACATGGCTTCACGTCGAGCCAGCGAAGCTGTACGACCGGCTGATCGCTTGATGTTCTGGCGTTTTGACTTGAGCGATGGCTTTGACGCGGCAGCTCGCGTTTTGCATGAGCCGTCCGTTTTACTGCCATTGCATCCACAGCCACAGCCTTTCTTTTCATCTGTCTTTGTATCCGCAGGTATGTCCATATGCTGTCGGGAGGCAGGTGTCGAAGGAGGCGAAGCACCTGCACTCCCGGCAGCTCGTGTGCGATCCTTGCTCTGGATGCCTGCTTTACCGTTCGTCGACATGGCTTGGCGACGGACGCGTGAAGCAGCGCGACCATTCATGGTTGGGGTACTGGCAACAGCTGTAGCTGGCCTGGCTGCACTCGGGCTCGCAGTTGCTGCTGCCGAGTTACCTGCAGTTGCGGAATTTGCTGCCGCTGGAGCAGCTAGTCCCGTCTTACCGGTCGTACTCATTGCCTTTCGTCGAGCCAGTGCGCGTTCACGTGAACTCATGTTGCGTGCTGTTTGTGCCATTGTTAACCCC
>JAASSE010000251.1 GCA_021768055.1 Gammaproteobacteria bacterium
GAACGCGCGCTGGCAATGGGCGCCAAAAAGTAGGGGCGAGGGACGAGGGACGAGTGGCAAGGTAATAAACATACATAAATTGTTCTTTTTCCCGTACCTTGATAGCCTCGCCACTTGCCACTTTTCCCTCGCCACTGGTTTTAATCTGGCGTATTATTTTTCACTATAAAAATCTTTCTGCTCACCTGAACATACAAGCATCTACTTATGAACGACGAACATACTTTCCGCCGCTACAAGGATGACGAGGACACCCACTATGAAGACTGGAAGCAGCAATTATTTAATGAAGACACTAGTTGGATGTGTCCGACCTATGTCAATCGCACCCCGCCATGCCAGGGCAGCTGCCCGTCGGGCGAGGACATCCGCGGCTGGCTGGATATTGTGCGCGGCATCGAAAAGCCGCCCGCTGGCACCAGCTGGCAGGAATACGCGTTCCGCCGCTCTACCCACGCCAACCCGTTTCCCGCGATCATGGGACGGGTGTGCCCGGCGCCCTGCGAGGACGGCTGCAACCGCAACCAGGTGGAAGAAAACGTCGGTATCAATTCCGTCGAACAGTACATCGGCGACCAGGGCCTGAAAAACAAGCTAACGTTCGAGGCCGCAGCGACCGATAGCGGCAAGCGCGTCGCCATCATCGGCGGCGGCCCCGGGGGCCTCGCTGCCGCCTACCAGCTGCGCCGCCGCGGCCACGGCGTAACCCTGTTCGACAACCATAAGGAACTCGGCGGCATGATGCGCTACGGTATCCCGGGTTACCGCACCCCGCGCGATGTACTCAACGGCGAGATCGACCGCATCATCGACATGGGCGTGGAAACACGCATGAACACCTTCGTCGGCAGAGACATCAGCCTCGAGGACATCGAAAAGGAATACGACGCCATCGTCATCGCGATCGGCGCCCAGTCCGGCAGCGCCCTGCCCTTTCCCGGCGGTGATGCCGAGAACTGCATCTCCGGGGTCGCGTTCCTGGACGCGTTCAACGATGGTCGCCTGCAGGCGTCAGCAAAACGGGTCGTGGTCGTTGGCGGCGGCGACACCGCGATGGACGTGGTCTCGGTCGCGCGGCGCCTGGGCCATATCACCAATACATCTGAAAAAGACCGGGTGGAGAATGTCGTACTCGGCTTCACCGAGCATGACGTGGCCATGGCCGCCAAGCGCCAGGGTGCTGAAGTGGTGCTCGCCTACCACCGCCCGATCGAAAAAATGCCGGCCGCGAAACATGAAGTGGACGCCGCCATCGAAGAGGGCGTGATTATTCGTGGCAGCCTGGCACCGGTCGAGGTGGTACTGGGTGACAACGGCCGCGCTACCGCGTTGCGCGTGATCGAAGTCGAGTGGGAAGGCAACACCATGACCCGCAAGGAAGGCACTGAAATCGACCTCGAGTGCGACCTGATCGTTTCCGCGATCGGCCAGAAAGGCAACCTCGAGGGCATGGAATCACTCGGTAACGACTGGGGCCTGATAACACCGGACCCGTTTTACCAGATCCCGGACAAGCCCGGCTATTTCGTCATCGGCGACATCATCAAGCCACATTTACTCACCACTGCCATCGGTCATGCCGCCATCGCCGCCGACAGCATCGACGATTACTTGAACGGCAAAGAACCGGGCAAGCGCCCCAAGGTCGATGTCAGGCATTACGACCTGCTGGCCAAGCTTGGTGAAGTGGATCTAAGCCCGAAGGAATTCGGTCACGAAGAGCAGTGGGGCACCGACAGCGCCGATTTCGCGGTACACAATTACGAAGACCGCTCCAGCGTTGAAGTCATTCCCTCGGATGATCTGTTCCTGGGGCATTTCGAGTACTCACCCCGGCACCGGCGCAAGGACATTGGTGTGACTGCAGAGAATGTGCTCAGTCACTTTGAAGAACGCATGATCGCCCTCGAAGAAGAGGAGGTGATCAAGGAAGCCGACCGCTGCATGAGCTGCGGTATGTGCTTTGAATGCGACAACTGCGTGATCTACTGCCCCCAGGATGCGGTACAGCGCACGCCGAAAGACAAGGCCACCATGGGCCGTTACGTGTATACCGACTACAACCGCTGTATCGGCTGCCATATCTGCGCCGAAGTCTGCCCGACCGGTTATATCGTGATGGGGATGGGCGGTTAAAACAGGGACTAGGCTCTAGGAACTAGGTACTAGGGCTGTAACAGGCAATGCCACAATTCGTCTATGCGTCTTTTCTTGTTTTTCCTAGTATCTAGTACCTCGTACCTAGTACCTGGTTTGTTATGCGATGCATAACAAACCAAAAATAGGTGTTAGCCGATGTTTATTAGGGGATGCCGTGCGTTATGACGGTAACAACAGTGCCAACGCGATTGTTATCGACAAGCTGGGTAACCTGTTTGAGCTAGTGCCGGTATGCCCCGAAGTCGAAGCCGGTCTGCCCATTCCCCGTCCGCCGGTGCAACTCAGCAACTCGATTGAAAATCCGCAACTGCTCGGGCGCGATGATCCTACCATCGATATTACATCCTTGATGCAAAACTACTGCAACAAGCGCGTACCGCAACTCGATCAACTCTCAGGCTTCGTGTTTAAAAGCCGCTCACCCAGCTGTGGCCTGAACAGCACGCCGGTTTTCATAAATGATAAATGTGTAACAGAACAGGACCGTGGAGTTTTTGCACGCACTTTCACGCAACACTACCCGCAGTTACCAGTGATCGAAGAAACAGAACTTGAATCCGCAGAGAACTATGAACGATTTACCGCAGCAGTTATGTTAATTGCTCGGATGTAACAAACGTCTGCTTTCGGCCAGAAGCGGTCTTTCAATGCGGGCTTGGGGCGGTCCGGCTGCATACGCGTTAGGCATTATATTTCAATCTCATCACCATACTGCATGATGTTGCATTCGATACCTAGCTTCTCCACTTCACGCTTGAACAATTGATCATCTGCTGGGGCGATATCCTTTATCCAAAATAAAGGAACGTTATAATGGCATGGAATAACCTTTCTTGGCGCTATGAGTATCACTGCTTCAAGCGCATCGGACACATCCATTGTCCACGTATTATCACCAAGTCCACCAATAGGAAGCATCAGTACATCCGGTTCTAATCCTGTCCAATCCTTAAGTAAAATCGAATCTCCAAGGTTGATAATAGATTTACCATCTATTGTGATTTTGAAACATGTAGAACCAATGC
>JAASSE010000045.1 GCA_021768055.1 Gammaproteobacteria bacterium
GCGCGCTCAGACGATCGGCGCAACAGCAGCATGATTCTGATCGGTGTTGTCATCGCCGGCATGACAGCAATCTATATGCGCCAGGAAAACTACAACTATTACGGCACATCACCTGTAGACCTCGACTTCGGAATGGTGTGGCTGGGTGTCGTCGTGTGCGGTATTGCCGGTGGTTTGCTCGGCGGCAGCTTCAGCTATGCGTTGGTACAGGGATCAAGAAAGTTGAGGCCGCTGGTTCAGCAGCATTATCTTGTCGTTGCCGGCGTGTGCGGATTAATCATTGCATGGCTTGGCGTGATGAGTGGGGGCCATGCATTCGGTACGGGTTATATTGAAGCAAAGCAGATCGTGTTGTGCACCGGCACGGATACGTGCCCGGTTGAAACCGGTGTGATGTACCCGGTGTACAAGATACTGGCGACAACGGTATCGTACCTGAGCGGTATACCCGGTGGTATCTTTGGCCCCTCACTGGCCGGTGGTGCAGGTCTCGGCAGTGATCTCGCGCTGCTGTTCCCACCCGAGCTGGCATCGACTATCGTGATCCTGGGAATCGTTGGCTACTTTTCCGGTGTTGTGCAAACACCGATCACTGCGTTCGTGATCGTGATGGAAATGACTGACAACCAGGACCTTTTGCTGGCGTTGATGGCAACGTCGTTGATTGCAACTGGCGCGTCGAAACTGATATGCAGGAAGTCGGTATACACGGCACTGGCGGAAACGTTTATGACGACGCGTTTGCTTTCACAGAAAGCAAATGTGAGTGACGAAGAAAAGAAAGCGTCCGAATAAGCAAAGACGTTTTTCCTCGGTCCTCGTTGCTCGTCCCTTGTTTATGTTTTACGCAGCAAAACATAAACAGCCCCAGTACCACCATCCTTCGGTTGTGCACTACTGAATGCCAGTACTTCGTGGGCCTGCTGCAACCAGCGATTGACCAACGGCTTGATCACCGGCTTTTGCTGGGAACGGTATCCCTTGCCGTGAATAATCATCACGTGTCGATAACCATTACGCTGGCAGTCATCAAGAAATTCAGCGAGTTCACGGCTAGCCTGATGCACCGTGTGGCCGTGCAGGTCGAGTACGCTTTCAACAGGCAGCTTGCCGGTACGCATTTTTTTCAGCATTGATTTTTGTGCGCCGCCTGCGCGCTCGAAGTAGAGCTGGTCCGGGCAATGCTCTTCGTACATGCCTTCGCTGAAACGGCCCTCGAACACCGTGTCATCCTGCTGCGTACGGGGTTTGTGAAATTTTTTCGGTTGCGGTGTGTGGCTGACCTTGTTGTCCGGCTTCAGGGGGGTGACATCTTTCATCATCTGCCGAAACAGACTGCTGTCATCATTGTTGTCCGTTTCGTCGTTCATGTGCACGGTTGCGGTAAGATAGCCGGAGTTAGAGGAGATAGTGTTAGTTTAACGTGCGAATATTGTTGAGCAATGATGACGGTTACCGGGCGCCGGGGCTGGAAGCGATGGCCAGTGCCCTTGCGCAAACCGATAGCGTGACCGTGGTCGCGCCGGATCGCGACCGCAGCGGTTCCAGTAATTCACTCACACTCGAACGGCCGTTGCGCGCCCACATTGCTGCCAATGGTTTTTATTATGTCGACGGCACCCCCACTGATTGCGTGCATCTCGCCATTACCGGGCTGCTCGAGCAGGAGCCGGACATGGTGATTTCCGGTATCAACGCGGGCGCGAACATGGGCGATGACGTGCTCTATTCCGGCACCGTGGCCGCGGCCACGGAAGGACGCTTCCTGGGACTGCCTTCGATAGCCGTATCGATGACATCGTATGATCCCCGCCATTTCGACACCGGTGCCAGGGCGCTGGTCACTGTCATCGACCGCCTGCGCAAGGAGCCGCTGCAAAGCACCAGTATTCTCAATATCAATGTACCCGATTTGCCGTGGAACGAGATCAGGGGATTCAAGATCACCCGCCTGGGCAACCGGCATAAATCCGAAGGCGTGATCAAGCAGACCGACCCGCGCGGCGACCCGATGTACTGGGTAGGACCGCCGGGCGCGGCACAGGATGCCGGTGAAGGCACGGACTTTCATGCGGTCGAGAACAATTTTATTTCGATTACACCTTTGCAAATTGATTTGACCCGCTATGATAGCCTTCAATATCTAGAGCAATGGCTACATAACCAGTCTTGAATCACACCGCAGTTACAGCAGTATGAATAACCAGATCCAGGGTATCGGTATGACGTCGCAGCGCACGCGCGACCGGCTGGTCGAGCGCCTGCGCAATAAAGGTATCCAGAACGAGCGCGTGCTCGAAGTGATCCGCACCACGCCGCGACACGTGTTTATCGATGAGGCGCTGGCGCATCGCGCCTATGAAGACACTGCACTGCCGATTGGGCAGGGCCAGACGATTTCCCAGCCCTACATCGTCGCGCGCATGACCGAGGTTCTGCTCGAGAACGGTGTGCCCGATACGGTGCTGGAAGTCGGTACCGGTTCAGGTTACCAGGCGGCCATCCTGGCCCGGCTGGTGCCCAAGGTTTACACGGTGGAGCGCATCAACGCCTTGCTGCTGAAAGCACGTGAATGTCACCGCGCGCTCAAGCTGATGAATGTGTTCAGCAAACACAGCGACGGTTCCTGGGGCTGGCCGGAAAAAGCGCCGTATGCAGCGATCATGGTGACGGCCGCGCCGGAACAAATTCCGCAATCCTTACTCGAACAACTGAGCATCGGCGGCCGCATGGTGATCCCCGTGGGTACGACCTCGGGCGTGCAGATGCTGAAATTAATTACACGCACTGTGGCCGGGTTCGAAGAGCAGACCCTGGATGCAGTCAGGTTTGTTCCATTGCTCGACGGGTCTGTTCGTTAATGCTGTTCAGAGGACTTTATGGATGGTGCATGCGCTGCGCAGCACATAAACATGCAGAGCGTTATCTCGCTGGCGTGAGTATTATCGAATCGATTTTCTTTCCGGTACCCACGGCGCTGATGGTCGCACCGATGGCGGTGGCAAGGCCGGAGAGGGCGGTGCAGATTGCACTGATAGCCACGGTGACTTCCGTGCTCGGCGGCCTGTTCGGTTATGCTTTGGGCTACTACGCGATTGCCGCGATCGAGCCGCTGCTGCAGTCAGCTGGCTATTGGGACAAGTACATGACAGCGCATGCCTGGTTCCTCGAGTGGGGCTTCTGGGCCGTGGTCGTTGCCGGCTTCTCGCCGATCCCATTCAAGCTGTTCACGATTTCCGCCGGTGCGCTGTCGATGGCGATACTGCCGTTTCTATTGGCGGCGCTTGTCGGTCGGGCCGGGCATTTCTTTGTGGTGTCCTTGTCGATGGCATGGGCCGGACCCAAACTGGAGCCGGTGGTGCGCAAGTACATCGAGTGGGTGGGATGGGTGACCGTCATCATCCTGGTTGCCTACATCGTTTACGAATCGGTCTAACCATGACCATGCGTGTACTGGTTAGCGGCGTATGCATCCTGTTAATTAGCGCCTGTTCGTCCAGGCTCTCCAACTGGGATCCGGATGATTACACCGTGGCCTCGGGCGATACCATTTATTCCATTGCGTGGAAATATGAACTCGACCCGTTTGAACTGGCGCGCTGGAACAATATCTCCAAACCCTACATTATTCGCACGGGTCAGCGCCTGCATATGGCGCCGACAGCGGAAAGCAAAAAAGCCGCAGCGGTTGCTTATGCCACGCCGACGCCACGCAAGGGAAGCATAACGGTCAGGAAAGGCGACACGCTCTACAGCCTGGCACGCCAGCATGACATGGAAGCCAAGCACCTGGCGGCGATTAATGGTTTGAAGCCGCCGTACACCATTCAGCCAGGCCAGACGCTGCAGCTCTCAGGCACAGCAGCAACCACCACCACGAAAAAAACCACAGCCCCGTCGCAGGACGCGTGACCGTATGATGACAGGAAGATCGTGTGGCAATGGCCGGTGCAGGGCAAGGTGATTTCGACGTTCAAACGCAATACTGTCGACAGAAAGGGAATCAAGATCGCAGCAAAGGAAGGCAACAGCGTGAAAGCGGCTGCGGCAGGCAAGGTTGTCTACAGTGGCAACGGCCTGATCAGTTACGGCAACCTGGTCATCATCAAGCATAACCGCACTTACCTCAGCGCCTATGCCCACAACCGAAAATTGCTGGTCAAGGAAGGCCAGATGATCAAGAGCGGCCAGAAGATAGCGGTACTTGGCAAGACTGGAACCGAATCACCGCGTCTTTATTTCGAAATCAGGAAGAACGGCAAGCCTGTTAACCCGATTAAATACCTGCCCCGTAGTTAGTCAACCCTGTTTAAACCACAAGATGATGTGGTTTAGGGCCTCAACCTAAAAAAAATGTAAATATATGAAAAAAAATGCTTGATTGCTAAAGATATTTAATGCTATAAGTTTTTCTAACTTTAGGGAGGGAGTTAGGAAATGGCTGTAAGTACATGGAATTAAAGGATATTGAAATAAGCGTTTGAAAAGCGTTTTTTCAGACGGCACATAAATAAAAAAAATAAAAAGTGATCCGGGTGAGGGTACAATTATGAGAGAAGCCACATTAGACTCAGGCGAGGATATTGAAGGACTCAGCATCGTGACAGCGAGTGATCTTGAAGATGACGATCTGGAAATGGACTCCGAAATCGACATCGATAAAGAAGAAGAACAAGAAGAACTTCCCAAGAAAACAGCGAAATCCAAGTCCAGCAGAAAGACCGGCAACGAGGACATCGATGCCAAGGTCAATCGCAAGGAGCTTGATGCCACTCGGCTGTATCTAAGAGAAATCGAAGGCTCCCCCCTACTAACCGCAGAAGAAGAAGTTTACTACTCCCGTCTTGCCCTCAAGGGCGACATGGAAGCACGCAAGAAGATGATTGAATGCAATCTTCGTCTTGTCGTGAAAATTGCACGCCGTTATATGAACCGCGGTCTGGCACTGCTGGACCTGATCGAAGAGGGCAACCTTGGCTTGATCCGTGCGGTCGAGAAATTCGATCCAGAAAAAGGTTTCCGTTTCTCTACCTATGCCACATGGTGGATACGCCAGACTATCGAACGTGCGCTGATGAACCAAACCCGCACGATCCGCCTGCCGATACACGTGATCAAGGAATTGAACGTGTACCTGCGTGCTGCTCGCAAGCTGGAGCAGGAGATGGACCGTGAACCGACCGCGGAAGATATCGCCAAAATGGTCAACAAGCCCGTGGCCGGTGTTGAAAAAATGCTGGGTCTGCGTGATCGTGTGACTTCAGTTGACGTACCGGTTGGCAAGGAAAACGACCGCCCGTTGCTTGAAATCGTTGCCGATGACCGCGTCGATGCACCGCCAGAAATGCTGCAGAATGAAGATGTGATGTCCAACCTCGAGGTGTGGATGGAACAGCTGGAAGAAAAGCAGCGTGAAGTACTGGTGCGCCGTTTCGGCCTGTACAATCACGAACGTGCGACCCTGGAAGATGTCGGCCGTGAACTGGGTGTGACCCGTGAGCGTGTACGTCAGATCCAGATGGATGCATTGAAGCACTTGCGCAAAATTCTGGAGAACCAGGGCTTTACCGAGCAGCTCCTGTTCCAGGATGAATAGATTATTGTTGCATGTCATTTAAGCCGGGCTCAGCCCGGCTTTTTTTTGGCGAAAATCCGGGCTACGAAGTCGGTAGTCTGATAATGCCCGCTACTACCTTTCTGCCTTCACTGGACAGGATGTTATAGGTTCTGCAGGCGGCGAAGGTATCCATGATTTCGACACCGATGTTCTGCTGAATCAGGCAGCTGTACTGTTCAATTGCAGGGAACTTGAGTACAGCGCCGGTGCCCAGCAGGACCAGTTCCGGCTGCAACTGGATGACCTGATCAAAGTGGTCCGTGCACAGTTCTTCGATGCTGCCCGGACTCCAGTTCTCGATGAGCCGGTCGGTGGAAATAATGAAGCTGGATGTTACCGGGTTGCCGCTGACGTGTATTACGTGCTGGTCGTAGCCGGAAACGTAATAACCCTGGCTGATTGATTCTTCGCTGAACTTCATTCTGACATTATACGTCAGCGTTGATATGCAGTAGAATTCGCTGCTTTATCGAACTCTGACACGGGAGATACCGTTGGAAGCTGTTAAGGTCGGCCTGCTGGGTCTGGGTACTGTAGGGGGTGGAACAGCCACGGTACTACTCAGAAACGCTGATGAAATTCAGCGCCGCATCGGGCGTGCCATTGAAATCAGTCATGCTGCCGGCCTCGGTATTGCAGACCAGACCCTGCTGGATGCGGACAAGGTCAAGCTGACGGAAGATGCATTCGAGGTCGTCAATGACCCGGATGTTGAAATCGTGGTCGAGCTGATCGGAGGCTATACCATTGCCAAAGACCTGGTGATGCAGGCGATCGAGAACGGCAAGCACGTGGTCACTGCCAACAAGGCATTGATTGCCACACACGGCCAGGAAATCATGCAGGCCGCCATGGCCAAAGGTGTAAATGTAGCGTACGAAGCTGCCGTTGCTGGCGGCATTCCCATCATCAAGTCTGTGCGAGAAGGCCTGGCCGCGAACCAGATCGAATGGATCGCGGGCATAATCAATGGCACCGGTAACTTCATCCTTACGGAAATGCGCGACAAGGGTCGTGGATTCGATGAAGTATTGAAAGAAGCCCAGCAGCTGGGTTATGCCGAAGCAGACCCGACGTTTGATGTTGAAGGCATCGATGCGGCACACAAGCTGACCATCCTTGCATCGCTCGCGTTTGGTATCGAACTGCAATTCGATAAGTGTTATACCGAAGGCATCAGCAAGATTACCACCGAAGATGTGAATTACGCAGGTGAACTCGGTTACCGCATCAAGCACCTGGGTATTACGCGCAAAGCCGATAACGGCATCGAACTGCGCGTGCATCCGACACTGATTCCTGAGAAACGCCTGATTGCCAATGTCGATGGCGTGATGAATGCCGTGCTGGTGTACGGTGATGCGGTCGGCCCGACACTTTACTACGGCGCCGGTGCTGGCGCAGAACCGACAGCGTCGGCCGTGGTTGCCGATATTATCGATACCGTGCGCAGTATTGATGCCGATGCCGATCACAAGGTGCCGTTGCTCGGTTTCAAGGCGGAGGCGATGTCAGATGAGGCCATCCTGCCGATCGATGAAGTGGAGACAGCCTTTTATCTGCGTATGACGGCGCTGGACAAGCCGGGTGTGCTTGCCGAAGTGTCCGAAGTGTTCGCCAAGCACAACATCAGTATAGAAGC
>JAASSE010000252.1 GCA_021768055.1 Gammaproteobacteria bacterium
GCTATCAGGTTCATGCCTGAATAACCTAACCTGTCATCCTGATTCAGTCAAAGGACATCATCCTGTACTCGAGCCGGGTTCAAGAATTAATTCGTTGAAATATTAGATAAGCAAGACGGACACTGGCCGCAGCGAAAGATATAATCTCATACATCAATAAAAACGAGATCTGCTCTCTGCAATCAACGAAGACAAATGGGTAAAGCATTACAAACCGCCGTGGCGCGCCAGCGCCTGTTGTTAAGCAGCCGGCTCTCTGGCCCGATGCGGCGGCTGGCCACTGACTGTGCTGCCGTGTGGCCCGAGCGAGAGGCACTGGAAAAAGTGCTCGAACAGGGGCTCGAGCTGCTGCCCTACTGCAAGTACCTGTTCATCCTCGATGACAAGGCCATGCAAATCACCTCGAACATTTCCCCTAAAGGCCTGCTGCCGGAGAACTTCGGACGCGATCGCAGCCAGCGGCCCTACCTGGCCGATGCGATCGCGGGGGAGAAGTTTTCCCTGTCGGACGCTTATATCAGCCGCAATACCAGGCGGCCAACGCTGACCGCCGCGACGCATATCCTGGATGAGGATGGCCGCCTGCTCGGTTACCTCGGTGTGGACTTCGACCTGCGCGAATTGCCGCTCACCCGCGAAGTCTACCAACAGGAAGAGAAGTGGATGCAGATCAAGGGTGATCCGGCCATCCGTGGTGGCGTGTTCATGCAGGAGCGCATCGACAGCGCCATGGACAAGCGCATCGATGAAGTGCTCGACCTGGTCGTGGAACTGGTCGAGGTACACGGCGTGTTCCACGCCAAGCTGCACTTCTCCAGCTCACGCGCCACGCTATGGTTAATTGAGGACCCGTTTCGTTACCGCCTACTCGACATCGAAGACCTGACCGACCCAGACATCTGCCTGGCCTGGCCACAACAAGACTACCCTGCCGATGCAGATATCCCGCTCGAACGCGTCAAGGACGTATTCCACACTTTGCGCGACCTGCGCTTCATGGATGAAACCATCTATCTGCGCGCAGGTTCACTGAACATCTTTAACGGTACCGTTGGCCTTAACTTCTCCTGCGACGGCTCGCATTACATGCATTGGTCTGAGTTTCTGGATAAAAATGTCGGTTTCTGGATGGGCACAAGCGCCCCGGAACCGGATAGCGATAACGTAGAGTAAAAAAGGGGTCTGACCCCTTTAATCCATGTATTTAACAAAAACAAAAATACTCGCTGGGCTTCAGTGTGAAAAACGCCTGTTTCTTATGCACAACCATCCTGAACGTGCTGAAACCAGTAAGTCACCACTAGCAGAAACCGGGATTGTTGTTGGAGAGATGGCGCGTGAAATGTTTCCTGGCGGCGTTCTGGTAAAGCGTTTCAAACCAGGCGCTGATCCGTTTACTGAAACCTCTGCTTATATCGAGGATGAATCAATACCGGCGATATTCGAGGCCGGTTTTCTTTACCAGGATACAGAAGTGTTCGTCGATATCCTGGAACGAGACGGAAATGGCTGGAACCTGGTTGAGGTCAAATCATCAAGTTCGGTCAAAGATCACTATATCGATGATGTCACCGTCCAGTACATGGTGCTCAAGGAAGCTGATGTTCCGATCAATCGCATTGAGCTGATGCATCTCAACAAGGATTTCGTCTACCACCCGGAACAGGGTTACGATGGCTTGTTCATTCGCGAGGACGTATCGGAGCGGGTATTACCCCACGTGCGCACGATATCTGCTGATGTCGAGCAGCTCAAGCAGAGCATGTCGGATGAAGAGCCGGAAAATCATGTTGATGGCCATTGCAAAAAGCCGTACGACTGTGAATTCAAAACCTATTGCGAACAGCTGGATGGCGAATATCCCGTAAGCTGGCTGCCAAATGCTGCTGTGGTTTTACAGAAACTGTACGCGAATGGTATTTACGACATACGTGAAATCCCGCCAGACATGCTCACCAGTGAAACCCATTTGAGAATCCGCAATGTAACCGTCAAGGGTCAGGCTAAGCTCGACCCGCATGCGGCCGATATTCTGAATAACCTGGGATATCCGCGTTACTATCTTGATTTCGAGACCATCAAATTCGCCATACCGGTATGGGAAGGCACCAGTCCAAATCAGCAGCACCCCTTTCAGTGGTCGTGCCATGTTCAATTTGAAGATGGCAGTGTCGAGCACAAAGAGTTCCTTGACGTGAGTGGAGATGATCCCCGCAGAAAATTTGCCGAAGCCCTGCTCGATGCGTGTGGGAACAAGGGTCCGATCGTCGTTTACAACAAGACATTTGAAAAAGGCGTGATAAAAAGCCTGGCTGATCTGTTTGAGTCTTTGAGCGATCCATTGCTGGCTCTGAACGAGCGCGTATTTGATCTCCTGCCTGTTATGAAGCAATACTACTATCACCCGGACATGAAAGGCTCCTGGAGTATTAAAAATGTCCTGAGCTGCCTGGTTCCGGAACTTCGTTATTCGGATTTAGGCAGCGTGCAGGATGGCCTCATGGCCCAGGATGCCTATTTTCACATCATCGGAGGTAAATTATCTCAACAGGAAGCAGGCTCGCTGTATGATGATATGCTGGAGTATTGCAAACTCGATACCTATGCAATGCTCTCGATCATTAACAAGGTATGTTCGCAACCTGCTCAGGATAAGAAATAACGAACAATAGCATCATGGATCTTCTCGTTTCCTACAACTGGGGCCAGTATTCCCGGGCCAAGCCTGAGATCCTTCGCATCCTCGAGCGCTTCGGTGACTCCCATCCATGGGTCGAGAAGACGTTTGTGATGGGCATTGCTTTTGTTCGTAGCAGCCAGGACAACCGCGAAATCATCAAACGCTGTAGAGCATTATGGGAAAGTGAACCGCTGACCTCGTTCGAGTTTGCGATCAAGTGGGTACCGGTCGACTACTGGTGCGATACCGAGCTGACGGCAATGAAAGATGTGATTGATAACAAAATCAAACCGCAGATTGAGAAAAACCAGACCTGGGCCATGAGGGCCCACAAGCGCCGTTGGCAAGAGTATCACACGATCGAGATCATCGAATTCCTTGCAGCCGACATAGATCGCAAAGTTGACCTGAGTAATCCGGACTGGATCATATGGGTCGACGTCATCGGTGATGACACTGCCATCTCACTGCTCAAGCCAGAGGACATTTTCTCTATCGGTA
>JAASSE010000253.1 GCA_021768055.1 Gammaproteobacteria bacterium
GATCAATGTTCTTTGGTGGGACTAATGGAATGGTTATGGGTGCCGGCCCCGGTGCTGGTCCCGATGCCGGTCCTGATGCTGGTCCCGCTGCAGGTTGCAGCTCAACGGCATCGACCTGTACCACGACTTCGGACGCGTCATCGATGGGTGCATCGGTAATGCTCAGGGTCAGCAAACCGACCGGGTCAGTGCCGCCACCGCTGCTTCCGCTAATACCTGTGCTGAATTCGCCACCACTGTTGCAGGCAGTCAGGACAAAGATGCCCACCAAGGCAAGTAATATGTGCGCTCTGTGTTTCATTCCATTACCTCTCGCCTGCACACGTATACACGCGTGCTGTCGGTTAAAAATCGACAAGACTTTGGGACAGTTAGTTTGAGGCAGTTAGAAAAAAATTTGCGGACACTTAGAAGGTAAGTCGTAGGAGTATCAATAACTTACCTATTAATAAGTATACACTTTTCAGGGTATAAGTACATACCGTTCGTCGCCTGATCTAGCTGTTTCCGGTCCTGAAATTGACCGCAAGTCGTTCACATAAGCGATTGATTTGTATATAATTAGCCGCCTTCTGCGGGGTTTTGCATGTTTTTTACCGATAAATTCGATGTGATTGTAGTCGGCGGCGGCCATGCCGGCACCGAGGCCGCGCTCGCGTCCGCGCGTATGGGTGCAAACACCCTGTTGCTGACGCACAACATCGAGACTCTCGGCCAGATGAGCTGTAATCCTGCCATCGGCGGCATTGGCAAGGGCCACCTGGTGAAGGAAATCGATGCCATGGGCGGCATCATGGCGAAAGCGGCGGACCGCGGCGGTATCCAGTTCCGCGTGCTCAACCGGCGCAAGGGTCCGGCGGTGCGCGCAACCCGCGCCCAGGCCGACCGCGTTTTATACAAGGCCGCGATTCGCGAAGCCCTTGAGCAACAACCGAATTTGTCGATATTCCAGCAGGCGGTGGATGACCTGATTATCGAAAGTGACGGTCTCGGTGAACGTGTTACCGGTGTGGTCACCCAGATGGGGCTCCGCTTCGAAGCCAGGGCCGTGGTGCTCACCGTGGGTACCTTTCTCGGTGGCAGGATCCACATCGGCGAACAGAACCATGCCGGTGGCCGCGCCGGTGACCCGCCCTCGATCACGCTGGCCGAGCGCTTGCGCGAACTGCCGCTGCGTGTCGGTCGTCTGAAAACCGGAACGCCGCCGCGCATCGATGGCCGCAGTATTGAGTATTCCGGTTTACAGGAACAGCCCGGCGATACGCCGACGCCGGTGTTCTCGTTTACCGGCGATGCTGCTCAGCACCCGCAACAGATCAGCTGCCATATCACGCACACCAATACAAAAACACATGACATCATCAGTGGGGCGCTGCACCGCTCACCGATGTACAGCGGTGAGATCGAAGGCGTCGGTCCGCGCTATTGCCCGTCGATCGAAGACAAGGTGGTGCGTTTTGCCGACAAGGATTCACACCAGATCTTCATCGAGCCCGAAGGTTTGCATACGCACGAGGTCTACCCCAACGGTATATCCACCAGTCTGCCGTTTGATGTGCAGTATGATTTCGTGCGTTCCATGAAAGGCTTTAAGCAGGCACACATCACCCGCCCGGGCTATGCAATCGAATACGATTTTTTTGATCCGCGTGATCTGAAGGCCACGCTTGAGACAAAGCACATCAACGGCCTGTTCTTCGCCGGCCAGATCAATGGCACCACCGGTTACGAAGAAGCTGCCGCGCAGGGTCTGCTCGCGGCAATCAATGCAGTACGGCAGGTGCAGCAGCAAGAGCCGTGGACACCCGCGCGCGACCAGGCCTACCTCGGTGTGCTGGTCGACGACCTGGTCACGCTGGGCACCACCGAGCCCTACCGCATGTTCACCTCGCGCGCGGAGTACCGCCTGGTGCTGCGTGAAGACAATGCCGACCTGCGCCTGACCGAAACCGCGCGCGAACTCGGGCTGATCGATGACGCACACTGGCGCGCCTTCGACAGCAAACGCGAAGCCATTGAGCAGGAACAGCAACGTCTCAACGGCCTCACCGTGCTGCCGGATTCAGAACCCGGCAAGGCGTTATCACAGCATTTGGACAAACCCCTGACGCGCGACTACAAGGCCAGCGAACTGCTACGCCGTCCTGAACTGGATTATGCAAAACTCACCGCCGCCATCGGTGGTATGGTGGATAATGCAGCGGTTGCCGAACAGGTAGAGATCCAGGCCAGGTATTCAGGCTACCTCGATCGCCAGCTGGCAGAAATCGAGAAAGCACGGCGTCACCAACAGACGCGCATCCCGGATGTGATCGACTTTGCCAGCGTACGCGGCCTGTCGGCCGAAGTATGCCAGAAGCTCAGCGAGCACCGTCCCGAAACCATCGGCCAGGCAGGCCGCATCCCGGGCGTTACCCCGGCGGCGATTTCGCTGCTGATGGTGCATCTCAAAAAGGCCTCAATGCAACAGTAATCCGTGGAAGCGCTACACACTCAGCTGAAAACAGGCCTGGCTGCCATGGGCATTGTCCTGCCCGACGAGGCGTCCCACAAGCTGATCGATTATCTCGGCCTGCTCAGTCACTGGAACAAGGCGTTCAACCTGTCTGCGATCCGCGACACCGAAGAGATGCTGAGCAAACACCTGCTGGACAGCTTGAGCGTGCTGCCTTTTATCGGCGCGGGCACGGTGTGTGATGTCGGTAGCGGCGCCGGTCTGCCCGGTATCCCGCTGGCGATCGCGCTGCCGCAGAACCACTTCGCGCTGATCGACAGCAATGGCAAGAAAACCCGTTTTCTGACCCAGGTCAAAATCACCCTCGGGCTCGACAATATCGACGTTATCAATCAACGGGTTGAAGATTTTAAGCCCATGCGAAACGATCGTAGGATATACTGCAATACTGTGATCGCCCGCGCGTATGCCAGTGCCGATAATATTCTGAAATCCACGGCGCATTTGCATCAACCCGGGACGCGCATACTGGTAATGCAGGGCAAGCTGGATGAGACGCTTGATGTACCGGGTTATATTCTGGAACAATCACACACATTGAACGTGTATGGTTTGAATGCACAAAGACATCTGTTAGAGATAAAGAAAATATAACAATAATGACTCAGGTACTGGCTTTAGCGAACCAGAAAGGCGGCGTCGGCAAAACCACCACCAGCGTAAACC
>JAASSE010000254.1 GCA_021768055.1 Gammaproteobacteria bacterium
GACAGGCCAACTTCTTCAGAGATCACGGTGGCGCCGGTCAATACTGCGATGTCTTCCAGCATGGCCTTACGGCGGTCACCGAAGCCAGGTGCCTTGACTGCTGCTACCTTGACGATGCCGCGCATGCTGTTGACAACCAGTGTTGCCAGCGCTTCGCCTTCAACGTCCTCGGCGATGATCAGCAGTGGCTTGCCGGCCTTGGCGACGTTTTCCAGGATCGGAAGCAGGTCGCGAATGTTGGATATTTTCTTGTCGAACAGCAGGATGTACGGATCTTCGAGCTCGGCACTCATGCTGTCCTGGTTGTTGATGAAATACGGAGACAGGTAGCCACGGTCGAACTGCATACCTTCAACGATATCGAGTTCGTCTTCCAGCGAAGTACCTTCTTCAACGGTGATCACACCTTCCTTGCCCACCTTGTCCATGGCTTCAGCAATGATGTTACCGACGGTTTCATCGGAGTTGGCAGAAATGGTGCCTACCTGTGCGATTGCTTCGCTGCTATCGCACGGCTTGGACATATCCTGCAGCGCTGCAACGGCAGCGTGCACGGCCTTGTCGATTCCACGCTTCAGGTCCATCGGGTTCATACCGGCGGAAACGGACTTCATACCTTCACGCACGATACCCTGTGCCAGCACGGTTGCAGTGGTGGTGCCGTCACCGGCGACATCGGATGTCTGCGATGAAACTTCTTTCACCATCTGCGCACCCATATTCTCGAACTTGTCTTCCAGTTCGATTTCCTTGGCGACCGAGACACCGTCTTTGGTGACGGTAGGTGCGCCGAAGGCTTTGTCCAGTACTACGTTACGGCCCTTGGGTCCCAGTGTGACCTTGACTGCATTCGCCAGGGTGTTCACGCCCGCGATCATGCGACCGCGCGCGTCATCACTAAATCTTACGTCTTTAGCTGACATGTGTATTTTTCCTCTTTAAAAACTCTCTAGATTTGCGGTGTCCCTGCTCAGGCAGCCAGAACACCCAGGATGTCTTCTTCTTTCATGATCAGGATATCTTCGCCGTCGATCTTGATCTCGGTACCGGAGTACTTGCCGAACAGAATCTGGTCCCCGACTTTGACATCCAGTGCACGCACTTCACCGCTGTCGGTGACCTTGCCGCTGCCGACGGCGACCACTTCGCCTTTTTGTGGCTTTTCAGCGGCGGAGTCCGGAATGACTATGCCACCGGCGCTGGTGCGTTCTTCTTCCATACGCTTGACCACAACGCGGTCGTGTAACGGACGTATATTCATATGCTTGTTTTCCTCTTGGTGAATTAGCACTCTCGTAAAGTGAGTGCTAATGTTAATGACGAAATGGTCAGAGTCAAGGGCAATACAGTCCTCGTACGGCCATCTCTGATCGTGCTGCTGAAAGTGGGTATCAGCAGGCAAATTTCAAGTGCCGGGCCACGCTATTACAGCATCCGGCTCAGTCGTCGCGGTGGAATTCACCCTCGATGGTGCGGCCCTTGTGGGTCGAATCCCTGTCCTGATGGCCGTGATGCGGTCCCCGCGGGGGGTAGAAGTCCTGTGTATGCATCGTCGCATGACGCAACAGGTAGCGGATCATCGCCCGGCGCGTAGCCGGGATCAGGCACAGAAAGCCCAGCGTGTCGGTGATAAAGCCTGGCGTGATCAGCAGCGCGCCCCCCACGGCCAGCGCCATGCCTTCCATCATTTCCATCGCTGGCAGCGTGCCCTGCTCCATACTCAGCCGCGCACGGTTCAGCGTGCTAAACCCCTGTACCCTGAGCAGCGTCACACCGATTACCGCGGTGAGTACCACCAGCAACACGGTCCACAGCGCACCGATGATACCGCCCACCTTGATGATCAGGTAGAGCTCGACCAGCGGCACTACAATGAAAAGAATCGGCCAATTTCGTAACATAATGATTTACTCTGGTATTATTCAGCACTCGCTGAAAGCCGACCTGTCGCGAACCGGGCCGGCGGATTGTGTCTAATATTCTGAACAGATCCATCACACATGGCTATGAAGCATTTGAAAAACACGCTACTGACACTGTTATTTGCTGTTTTTACCTTAACCAACCATCCTGCACTGGCAGCCGATCGCCTGTTCGATGACCTCGGACTTGGCGGCCAGGACGACATTCTGGAAGTCGATGATGCCTTCAAGCTCTCAACCGAGGTAAAAGGCAGCCGCTTCATCGCCCACTGGGTCATCGCTGACGGCCATTATCTGTATCGGGACAAGATGAATATCACTTCGACTGATAGCAAGCTTGTCACGTTCCCGTTGCAAATGCAGCCGGGTGAAGAAAAAGACGATCCCATTTTCAACAAGAAGCTGTTCGTCTATCACCACAATGCCGAAGTCACATTGCCCTTCTCCAACGAAGATGGGGATAAAGACGTCGTTTTCAAGGTGAAGTACCAGGGTTGCTCGGAAATCTCCGGCATCTGCTACCCACCGCAAACACGCGATATCAGCGTGCGCGTACCCGCTGCGATCGGCACCGCCGCGGCCAGCGCAATCGACAAACCGGCAGCACAGGCACCGCTGCAATCGGAACAGGACCGTATGGCTGACACGCTGAAACAGGGCGCCACCTGGCTGACCATACTGGCGTTCTTCGGCGCCGGTCTACTACTGGCATTCACCCCCTGCGTGTTTCCAATGATCCCGATCCTGTGCAGCATCATCGTCGGCCAGGGTGAACATCACACCGTGCGCAGTTCATTAGGCCTGTCACTGGTTTACGTGCTCGCCATGGCCCTGACCTATACCGTGGTCGGTGTACTGGTGGGGCTGTCGGGCGAAAACATCCAGGCCTGGTTCCAGAATCCGTGGATCATCAGCGCGTTCGTCGGCATCTTCATCCTGCTGTCGCTGTCCATGTTCGGTTTCTACGAACTGCAAATGCCAGCCGCGATCCAGAGCAAACTGACTGAAATCAGCAACAGCCAGCGCGGCGGCACCCTCACCGGCGTCGCCATCATGGGTTTCCTGTCAGCGCTGATCGTCGGGCCCTGCGTTACCGCACCGCTGGTCGGGGCGTTGATCTATATCGCCGATACCGGTGACGCGTTACTCGGTGGCCTGGCGCTGTTCTCACTGAGTATGGGCATGGGTGCTCCGCTGCTCGCGATCGGCGCCTCTGCCGGCAAACTGTTACCCAAGGCTGGACCGTGGATGGATA
>JAASSE010000046.1 GCA_021768055.1 Gammaproteobacteria bacterium
CGATGAATACATTGACCGCGTGCTGGCAGTGGACGTGACCACGTTGATTGTCGATGACCCGGTCAAGCGCGTCGATAACATGACCATGGCCTGGGGTCTGGAAGCGCGCGTTCCGTTCCTGGATCAGGACCTGATCGAACTGGCGGCCACCATGCCGCCATCGATGAAACTGGCCGGCGGCGGCAAGTACGTGCTCAAGCAGATATCACGCGGACTGCTGCCAGACAGCGTGATCGACCGGCGCAAGGGCTATTTCCCGATGCCTTCACTTAAATACGTGCGCGGTGATTTCCTCGAATTTATGAAAAAGATACTGTTTTGTGATGCGGCGAAAGCACGCGGACTGTACAACCCGGCTTACGTGGAGAAGCTGATGGCCGAACCCGAGGCGTATTTGACCAGGTTGCAGGGATCGAAGTTATGGCATTTGGCGGCGCTGGAGCTATGGCTACAACAGAATGTGGATTAAGAAGTTTGAACCACACGTGTTCCCTGTGGTTGAAAATGGGTGATCCGGTCCCATATTCAGAAAATCCCACGAACTTAGGTGGTTTATTCAGGCGCTAAATCGGCTTATCCTAAGCTGATCAGAGACTTACAGGTATACACTATGACAGACGTACTGGACCGTATTGACGAACACGTCAAGAACAACAAGGTCATCATTTTTATGAAGGGCACCCCGCAGCTACCGCAATGTGGCTTTTCCAGCCGTGCCGCCGACATGCTGAAATCATGCGGCAAGGAGTTTGCATACTTCAATGTTATTGCCGATATGGAGGTTTTTGAAAACTTGCCGCGTTATGCGGACTGGCCGACATTCCCGCAGCTTTATGTCAATGGAGAACTGATCGGCGGGCATGACATCATGCTGGAGATGCATCAGAGTGGAGACTTGCAGAAGTTGATTGATGAAGCGGTTGGTTAACAACTAGCTTCCGAGACCTGCAAAAAAACCGCCGAAAGGCGGTTTTTTTATTGTATTTTAATTTTTGGTGGTTGATAGCTTTTCAAAATGCAATACTGTCATAGCCTTTATCGATGGCTTCATCCAGTTTCTTCAGGGTTTGCTTGACCATCTCGTTGGCCGAGATGATTTCCTGGTCGCCGCGATAGTATTTAACGCCAATGGAGATGGTAAGAGGGATGTCTCCTGCTGATGATTTGAACGGTCGCTGGTTGATGTTACCTTGCAAACGCGCCATGGAAGATTCTTTATAATTATCAATATTGGTGTAATGCATCAATACCGCAAAAATATCTTCATCCAGCCGGGAAATAGTATCGGTCGGTCTTATTGCTCTGCGTAAACGGCGTTGAATACCCACCAGCAACTCGTCACAAACTTTATCACCGTGTTTCTTGCGAATGTCTTTCAGCTGGTCGACTTCAATCATGGCCAGGGCGACGCCGCCTTTGCGTGATGAAGCTTCGAGTAAATGCGATTTCAGTTGCGACATCAGGAAACGCCTGTTGCCGGCGCCTGTCAGCGTGTCGATCATAGCGACTTCTTCAAGGTTACGGATGGTCTCTTCCATCTGCCTTGATGTTTCCAGCATATCGTTTTGCATGATCGCAATGCGGGCAGCCGCATTGACGCGCGCAGCCAGTTCGTGCGGATTCGGTGGTTTGCGCAGGTAGTCATCGACACCGTGGTCGAATGCTTCAACCAGCAGGTCGATACCTTCGTTAGCAGTAAACAGGATCACCGCAGTATAGGTGCCACTCTCCTCGTCGCGCTGGCGAATAAGGTCAGTGAGTTCAAGACCGTCCATTTCAGGCATCATCCAGTCAGCCAGTATCACGTCGGCCGGTTTTTCACTAAGCATATCCAGTGCCGTGGTGGCACTGTCAGCGAGGCGGACGCCATCATAGCCGGCTTTTTTCAAGGCGGTTTTCACCACGATCCGGCTAAATTGCAGGTCATCCACAATGATGATGGATAAGTCTTTGTTTTTCATGCTGGCTGATGCCCGTTTTTCCTGGTTTTCCATGGCTCTTTTATTTTATATCCACGGCAGAAATTTCTGTTGCATTCTTGAAATATAGTCAATAAATGGCGGCTTTGTGGCGGATACGGAGAAATGAAACGGGCTGGAAAATTGCGGATCAGACCCATACCGCGCCGATATTGTCGCGCCAGCGGTTAATGACGGTGCAAAACAACTCGGCGGTCTTGGTAGCGTCATACAGTGCAGAATGTGCTTTGTCGTTATGCCACTCGATACCAGCAGCTTCAACTGCGCGTGACAGTACGGTTTGTCCGAACGCCAGCCCGCCCAGACTGACAGTGTCGAACGTGCTGAACGGGTGGAAAGGGTTGCGTGAAATGTTGTTTCGTTCTGCGGCGGCATTGATAAAATTCAGATCCATCATCGTATTGTGACCGATCATGATTGCCCGGGTACAGCCGTTTTCCTTCATGCCCTTGCTGACAAATTTAAAAAACTCTTTCAATGCCACCTCTTCCGGTTTTGCCATGCGGAAGGGGTGAAACGGATCAATGCCGTTAATCTCAAGTGATTTCGGATCCATGTTGGCATTGGGAAAAGGCTCGACATGGCAGGCATATGTATCATCTATGTCGAGGTGGCCGTGCTCGTCGATTTTCAGCGTGAGCGCACCGATTTCGAGCAGCGCATCCTTTTTCTCGTTGAAACCGCCGGTTTCGACATCGACGACCACCGGGTAAAAACCACGGAAGCGTTTAGCCATTAGCTGCGATGCAGTGTCTTCCGTCATGTCAGGACTGCAATGTCCAGGAAACAGACTGCCCTGCCATTAAAGGCACAATGCTGCTGTCGCCAGCAACATAGCTGTCCGGTATCGCCTGTTCCTTTTTTACCAGTGTTATCGTATCCGTGTTGCGTGGCAGTGAATAAAAATCAGGTCCGTTAAAACTGGCAAAGGCTTCGAGCTTATCGAGAGCGCCTATATGCTCGAATACAGTGGCGTACAATTCAATTGCGGCATGAGCGGTAAAAATACCGGCGCAGCCGCAGGCGGTTTCTTTCTGGTCTTTGGCATGAGGGGCGCTGTCCGTACCCAGAAAGAACTTGCTGTTACCAGAACCGAGTGCATGTAACAGGGCTTGCCGGTGCTTTTCACGCTTTAACACAGGCAGGCAATAATGATGCGGTCGAATACCTCCAAGGAACATAGCATTACGGTTATACAGTAAATGATGTGCTGTTATGGTTGCGCCAATATTCGGACCCATGTCCATTACAAAGTCAACAGCCTCGGCCGTAGTGATATGTTCAAACACCAGTTTGAGGTCATGAAAGCGGTTGATGAGCTGCATCAATACGCGGTCAATAAATATTCGTTCGCGGTCAAATACGTCAACAGTTTTATCGGTGACTTCACCGTGCACCAGTAATGGAATGCCATAATGCTGCATCGCATCCAGCACATCATCGCATTTACGTATATCGGTAACACCCTCATCGGCATGGGTAGTTGCGCCAGCAGGGTAATATTTCACGGCTTTTACAAAGCCACTCTCATGTGCCGCCCTGATTTCTTCTACACTTGTATTATCCGTCAGGTACAGGGTCATTAAAGGTTCGAACCCGCTACCTTGCGTGGCTGCCAGTACGCGCTCCCGGTATTCACCCGCCAATTGGGTCGTTGTGACCGGGGGTTTGAGGTTCGGCATCACGATGGCACGGCGGAATTGCCTGGCCGTAAATGGTGCAACTGCATTCAGCATGGCGCCGTCGCGCAGGTGCAGATGCCAGTCGTCAGGGCGGGTAATAGTGATGGTTTCGGTCGTCATAATCAGGTTGTATTATGTATCATGCGCAGCCCGGCATAAAGCCGGAAGGATGTAATATTGAAACTCTATCATTACCGGAGTAAGTGCTGATGCCCGTTGCGCTTCGTTTTCTGGCGATTATGCTGTTGAAGGCGGGTCCCCAGCATTTACCATATTCCATTACATTATTAGCCGGTGCAGCGGTATTGTATGTATTGAGCGGCATCATGGTGCTGAGCTCGTCCATGGGCACTGAATATGCGCTGGGTAACATGCTGCTGGACGTCGCTGTGCTGTTTGCTTTCAGTTATCTTTGCCTGCGGCTGTTGCACTACCCGAAGCGGTTTGTGCAGATGGTGTCAGCACTTGCCGGTATTGGTGTTGTTTACCACTTGCTGGCCTGGCCGCTGTTTATACAGATTTACGATATGCAACCGGAACAGCAAGGCGGTACAATCTTCGCTTTGCTGATGCTACTGCTGCTTAGCTGGCAAGTACTGGTATATGCGCATGTGTTCCGGCATGCCATGGAAATGAGTTTCGGGCGCGCATTGGCACTGTCATTCGGCTACCTGTTTCTGTCAATTGCGGCAGCTGAATTCATTTTTCCGGGGTCATAATAATCCATGCACATACATATACTGGGAATTTGCGGAACCTTCATGGGCGGTGTTGCAGTACTTGCGCGCCAGGCCGGGCACACCGTCAGTGGTTCCGACCAGAATGTCTACCCACCCATGAGCACCCAGCTGGAATTGCAGGGCATTGAGTTGTGTGAAGGTTACAACCCGGAAGATATTACCGACGATGTCGACCAGGTGGTGATCGGCAATGCCATGTCACGCGGCAACCCGATCGTTGAGCACGTGCTGAACAACAATCTGCCATACACGTCAGGGCCGCAGTGGTTATCGGAAAACGTACTGAGTAATCGCTGGGTACTGGCCGTGGCCGGCACCCACGGAAAAACCAGTACCGCGAGTATGCTCGCATGGATACTGGAATTTGCCGGCCTTAACCCGGGATTCCTGGTCGGCGGTGTTCCCGGTAATTTTGGTCTTTCTGCACGCTACGGCGATTACCCGTTCTTCATCGTCGAAGCAGACGAATACGACACCGCCTTTTTCGACAAGCGCTCCAAGTTTGTTCATTATCAGCCGCGCACCTGTGTGTTGAACAACCTTGAGTTCGATCACGCTGATATTTTTGATGACCTGGGAGCGATCAAGAAACAGTTTCACCACCTGGTGCGCACCGTACCGGGAGAGGGCAAGCTGATCGTAAACGGCGCAGATCCCAATCTCGACGATGTGATCGAGATGGGTTGCTGGACGCCCGTGGAGAAGTTCTCTGCTGCCGGCGAGTTATGGTCTATCGGAGCATGTACTGAAGACGGTAGCCGTTTTGAAGTCTGTGTCGATAACAAACCGGCTGCGACGGTTGACTGGAACATGCACGGAGCGCATAACCGTCTCAATGCGCTGGCAGCCGTTGCGGCTGCACGGCACGCCGGTGTGCCGGTGGAACAGGCCTGCGAAGCATTGGGTCAGTTCAAGGGAATCAAGCGTCGCATGGAAGTGCTTGGCGAAGTTGGCGGCATCACCGTGTATGATGATTTCGCCCATCACCCGACTGCAATAATCGAGACCTTATCAGCGGTGAAGGAAATTTCAGGCGATGGCCGCGTGCTTGCGGTGCTGGAACCGCGCTCCAATACCATGCGTATGGGTGTACATAAAAAGGAACTGCTGGATTCACTGCAGCAGGCCGATGAAGTCTACCTGTATCAGCCTGGCGACATTAACTGGAGCCTGGACGACCTGGCCCGGCATTCATCTGCCAAGGCAAAAGCGTATGACGATGTTTCCCGTATCATTGAAGATCTCATCCAGCATGCGCAAGCGGGTGATCACATTATTATTATGAGCAATGGTGGCTTCGAATCGATTCACACGCGGCTGTTACAGGCGCTTGAGAAACAGGCTGCATAAGCATGGCTGAAAACGCTAGCAGAACCTTCGCTCTGGGCATGACCGGTGCCTCCGGTGTGCAATACGGTTTTCGATTGCTGCAGTGCCTGCTAGCTGCCAACCAGCGCGTATACCTGATGATCAGCAAGGCGGCACAGGTTGTGATCAGCATGGAAACAGACATAGCGCTTCCTGGCCGCCCGGCTGATATTCAAAAGGCGCTGGCTGAAAAATATAAGGTCGATACGACGCAGCTGCTGGTGTTCGGCGAAGATGAGTGGACAGCTCCGGTCGCCAGTGGCAGTAATGATGTCGCTGCCATGGTGGTTTGCCCCTGTTCGATGGGTGCGTTGTCGGCAATTGCGCACGGCGCCAGCAACAACCTGCTCGAGCGCGCCGCCGATGTCACATTAAAAGAGCGCAAGAAGCTGATACTGGTACCGCGGGAAACACCGTATTCCGATATTCACCTGGAGAATATGCTCAAGCTGTCACGTATGGACGCTGTGATTGTCGATGCCAATCCGGGTTTTTACAACAACCCGGAATCCATCGATGACCTGGTGGATTTCGTGGTGGCGAAAATTCTTGATCAGCTTGGTGTTGAACATACGCTTCAGCCGCGCTGGGGCGAATAAAAACCCGGATAAAAAAATAGCCCGCAGTGCGGGCTATTTTTATTTGGCCTGATCTGTTTATCAGGCGCTGCTGACATCCACCGCCTGCAGTCCCTTGTCGCTCTCGGCAATCGAGAACACCACGCGCTGGCCTTCACCCAGAGAGCGGTGGCCCTTGCCCCGGATGGAACGGAAGTGGACGAAGATGTCGTCGCCGTTATCACGTGTGATAAAGCCAAAGCCCTTGGCTGCATTGAACCATTTAACAGTACCCAGTTCCTGGTCCGGATCCAGACTGGTATCGGTGGCTGTGCCGATGAACTTGCTGGCCAGTATGCAGGCAATGAAGATGCTGATCAGGTTTGCAGTCCATAGAGGAAGATTGCCAGCACTGATTGATGCCGACAGGCTTTCCATAACTGTCGCGTTCTGACCAGTCAGAATATGAAAGCTGGATACTGTGGATGTTGCAGTAAAAATAAAGCTGATGATTAGTAACTTGGAAAATTGGCTCGTTGTAAACATAGTTACCCCTTTTAGATTTTTTTATTCATTTATCTATTGTTTGTGCTGGAACTGTCCTGTAACCAGGTGTATCAGACTGATCCAGGTCTGCCTGAAAAGAAGAGAGAATTGCGTCAGCGCAGACAACGGCATTATAGCCGAGTCTGATTTTGGCAAACATCCCCGTTTTCGAGGGTTTATTTGCCCTTGGCGAGTCTTGCCATGATCTCTTCTACCGAGGTTTCAGCCGGTAATTGCAGGTGGAAGCCCTTGTCGACAAGGTTTTTCATCACTTCACTTGCATTCTCCCGGGCAAGTAGGGTAACCGCATCCAGTTCCAGTTCCATGGCGAATACGGTGATGCCGAGGGCGCGCATGATCTCGGGCGGGACCTTGGAGAAGTCATC
>JAASSE010000047.1 GCA_021768055.1 Gammaproteobacteria bacterium
CGCGCGGTAAGCCTTGTTAAAAGCTTCCTGGGCAACATCCTGCACATCGGCAGGATTTCGTCCAAAGCGGGCGATCAACTTGGCAATGCGTACCTGGTACTTCTGTACCAGCAAATCAAATGCCTTGCTGTCACCTTTTTGTACGCGCTCAACCAGCGCTTGATCAGCATCTTTTTCAGTGCCCATCCAGGCCATTCCTCCAGTGACAGTCCGTTGCCTGATGTGTGTGACAAGTAATTCCAGTTATAGTTCAGGTACCCTCTGCGAGGGTGCAATCCGCCGATTATACAAGTACAATCAAGGTATTACAGCATTGATATTGCCATTACCCGAATACTTGCCCTGATACCTGCCAATGTCCATTTCACACCAGCATGATGTCCTGATTATCGGCAGCGGCGCCGCCGGGCTCAGTCTTGCCCTGAGACTGGCCGCAAACGGATCCGTCGCGATCATCAGCAAGGGACCCATCAACAACGGCAGCACACACTTTGCCCAGGGTGGTATTTCCGCCGTGCTTGCAGAAGAAGACTCGTTTGAATCTCATATCAATGACACCATGAACGCCGGCGCCGGATTATGCCAGCGCGAAGCCGTGCGCTTTACTATCGAGCATGGCCCGGAGAACATTCGATGGCTAAACCAGCTGGGAGTTCCATTCAGCAAGGATATGGCTCCGAACGGTAGCCGTTTACTTCACCTGACCCGGGAAGGTGGCCACAGCTTCCGGCGTGTCGTCCACGCTGAAGACGCCACCGGGCATGCACTGTCGAACACGCTGGTTAACCATGTACGCGAACACACCTCGATCGATGTCTATGAAGACCATATCGCCGTCGACCTGATAACTGGCGGCAAACTAGGTCTGGACCACAACCGCTGTGTCGGTGCCTATGTACTGAATAAAAATACCGACCATGTTGAAACCTTCCTGGCCAAAAACATCGTGCTTGCCACCGGCGGCGCTAGCAAGGTCTACCTGTATACCACCAACCCGGATACCTCCACCGGTGATGGCATTGCAATGGCATGGCGCGCAGGTTGCCGTGTCGGCAATATGGAGTTCAACCAGTTCCATCCAACCTGTTTGTATCATCCTGAAGCCAAGTCATTCCTGATCTCCGAAGCCGTACGCGGTGAAGGCGGCAAGCTGCTGTTGCCAAATGGTGAACGCTTCATGGACAGGTTTGATGAGCGCGCCGAACTGGCACCACGCGACATAGTGGCGCGTGCCATCGACCACGAAATGAAACGCCTCGGCGAAGAATGCATGTTCCTGGATATCAGCCATCGTTCCGATGCATTTATCGCATCGCATTTTCCGACCATTCATGCACGCTGCCTGGAGCTCGGCATTGATATGACCAAGGAACCGATCCCGGTGGTACCGGCAGCACACTATACCTGTGGTGGCATACTCACTGACCTTGAAGGCCATACCGATATCGAGTGCCTGTATGCAATCGGCGAAACCGCTTTCACGCACCTGCATGGCGCCAATCGCATGGCCAGCAATTCCTTGCTCGAATGCCTGGTGTTCGCCGAATCTGCCAGCAAGGCAATATTGCAGAACCTGGAACAGATACCTGAACCGGATAAAGCACCGCCGTGGGATGAAAGCCGTGTCACCGATTCGGACGAGGAAGTTGTGGTTACACATAACTGGGACGAGTTGCGGCGCTTCATGTGGGACTACGTCGGTATTGTGCGAACCAATAAACGACTTGAACGCGCGATGCGAAGAATACATTTACTGGAACACGAAATTCATGAGTACTACAGCAATTTCCGCATCAGCAGCGACCTTATCGAGTTGCGTAACCTGGCACAGGTATCCGAATTGATCGTGCGCTGCGCGATGGAACGCAAAGAAAGCCGCGGCCTGCACTTCTCGCTGGATTATCCGAAAACGATGGATGACAGCGCCGCCAAAGACACCGTATTACAGCCCGAAAAAAGCAAAGCCGACAAGCAGCAGATCAAAGTTATTAAATGACAGAACCGGTCACATTCGATCCGGGCCTGTTTATCGAGCCGGAACAGCTCGAAGCGCTGCTGGACGATCCCACCATCGTCATCGTCGACCTGTGCAAAAAGAAGCAATACAGGCGTGGACACATTCCTGGCGCACACTTTGTTAACTACGCAGACATTATTCATGTCGACAAACCCGTGATGGGCCTGCTGCCTTCTGCGGAAAAATTTTCCAGTCTGTTATCCAGTTTTGGCGTTACTGCCGATAAACATATCATTGCCTATGATGATGAAGGCGGTGGTTGCGCAGCACGACTGGTGTGGACCTTGCATGTTTTCGGGCATTACAAGGCTTCTATCCTCAATGGTGGACTGCATAGCTGGGCCAATGAGGGCCACCCGCTTACAACTGACATACCGGAAAGAACACCCAGCGACTATACCCTGACGAACACCGGTAATCATGTCGTCGATCGCGCGTACGTTCTCGAGCACCTGAACAATGACAACATCGTGCTGCTCGATGCACGCGGCCTTGTTGAATACAATGGCACCAAGAAGTTCGCCGAGCGCGCCGGACATATTCCCGGTGCGCGACATTATGAATGGACAGAGGCAATGGATAAAACTCGCAACCTGCGCATGCTCCCCACCGATACCATTCAGCACAGACTCGACCAGCTCGGTATCAGCAAAGACAAGGAAGTGATCGTGTACTGCCAGTCACACCACCGTTCCGCCTATTCGTATGCAGTATTGCGTTACCTGGGTTATGAGAATGTAAAGGGTTACCCGGGATCATGGTCGGACTGGGGCAACCAGCCAGATACACCGGTCGAATAGAATCAGCCGGTCGCCAGTATCCTGTCGATGCGCTTTTGCATTACGGCATAATAAACCACGGGAATTACCAGCAGCGTTAATATTGTTGAAACCAGGATTCCCGAAATCAGCGACACTGCCAGTCCTGAAAAGATCGGGTCATCGAGAATAAAAAATGCGCCCGCCATTGCGGCGACACCGGTCAGAATAATCGGCTTGGCGCGTACTGCCGCGGAACGTATCACCGCCTGTTCGAATGAAACCCCGGCACGCAGCTCCTGGTTTATGAAATCCACCAGCAGGATGGAATTGCGAACGATGATCCCGGCCAGTGCGATCATGCCGATCATCGAGGTTGCGGTGAACTGCTTGTCAGCAATAGCATGGCCCGGGAGAATACCGATGATCGTCAGCGGTATCGGCGCCATGATAATCAGCGGGACAACATAGGACTTGAACTGCGCGACCACGAGCAGGTAAATCAACAGCAGGCCGACCGAGTAGGCAATACCCATATCGCGGAAAGTTTCATAAGTAATTTGCCACTCGCCGTCCCATTTGAAACTGTATTCATACGGATTTTGCGGCGTGTTAACAAAATACTGCGGCATGCCGATCGCCTGTTCTGCCTTTGTCGCAATATCGAACAGCCCGTACAGGGGACTGTCGGTCTCGCCCGCCATGTCGCCAGTGACGTAAACCACGGGTAGCAGGTTCTTATGATAAATGCTGCGTTCCCGCTTGCCTGAGCGCAACGTTACAACTTCAGACAACGGCACCAACGAACCGCTTTGCGAACGCAGCTCAAGCGACAGTACCTGTTCAATATCCGCCTTGTCCGCTTCCGTATACTCGACTCGAACGGGAACCGCATATTTCGCATCATCCAGGTGCATGTAGGTAACATCTTCACTATCCAGTACCGTTGCCAGCGCATCGGTTATCTTTTGCTGCGAGAGACCCAGCAATGCCGCACGACTGCGGTCAATTTCAACGAGTATTTTCCTTGAAGGCACTTCAACGGAGTCATCGATATCAACTATGTCTGCCGTGCCTTTGAATACCTCGACAAGGCGCTTTGCCTTGTCGATCTGACCTTCATAATTTCCGCCGTAAACTTCCGCCACCAGCGGCGCCATGACCGGCGGGCCGGGCGGTACTTCCACGATCCTGGCATTACCCTGGTAACGTTCAGCGATTGACTGCACAGGCTCTCGTACTGCTAACGCAATCTCGTGGCTCTTGCGGTCACGGTGCTTTTTGTCGACAAGATTGACCTGGATATCGCCAAGGTGATCGTCTTCGCGCAGGTAATACTGTCGCACCAGCCCGTTAAAGCTGATCGGCGCTGACGTGCCTGAATAAACCTGGTAGTCAACGACTTCGGGTACGGTTGCAAGGTACTGGCCGATCTCCTGCAATACGCGCGTTGTCTGCTCAAGGCTGGTGCCTTCTGGCATGTCGAGCACAACCTGGAACTCCGACTTGTTATCGAACGGCAGCATTTTCAGGATGACCATACGCCCGGCGATCAGCAGCAGTGACAATGTAATCAATAGCAAGATTGCAGCGAGCAGCCAGCGTCGATTGACGACACCGCTGCGGCCCGACAGGAACGGCTTGAACACGCCGGAAGCGAACCTGAACAGCCTGTTGTCATCTTCACTTTCATGCTGTGAAGCCTGTGTTTCATGTTCGTGTGCAACACCGCTCAGCATGCTGTTGGTCAGCCAGGGGGTGAATACGAATGCAACGGCGAGTGAGATAATCATGCCAAGCGATGCATTGATCGGGATCGGGCTCATGTACGGTCCCATCAGTCCGGTGACGAAAGCCATCGGCAGCAAGGCGGCGATAACCGTCAGTGTTGCAAGAATGGTCGGGCCGCCGACTTCATCCACGGCC
Source organism: Gammaproteobacteria bacterium (assembly GCA_021768055.1). GTDB lineage: Bacteria > Pseudomonadota > Gammaproteobacteria > SZUA-229 > SZUA-229 > JABDQW01. The sequence goes on from JAASSE010000047.1 coordinate 4,702, forward strand.
GCGGGTATGGCATCGAGCAGGTTTTTAGCACCCATGGTGAGATGGCGGTGAATGTTTTCAACCACAACGATTGCATCATCGACAAGAATACCGATGGAAAATATCAACGCGAATAATGAAACGCGGTTCAGAGTGAAACCCCAGGCCCAGGATGCAAACAGTGTCATTGCAAGCGTAACAACGATAGCGGCACCAACAATAATCGCTTCACGCCAGCCAAGCGCCAATAATACCAGCAGCACCACCGACGCCGTGGCGAACACGAGCTTGTTGATCAGTTTCTTTGCTTTCGAATCGGCTGTTTCACCATAGTTTCGGGTGATGCTGACATTGATGTTGTCCGGAATATAAATGCCGCGAAGCTGTTCAAACCGCGTTATCACCCGCTGGGCAATTTCGACCGCATTGGTTCCGGCCTGCTTGGCAATTGAAATCGTAACCGCTGGCCGTTCATGCACCTGTTCAGCTGAAGAATTATTGATCCCCTGGCCATAATGCACGTATTGCGACGGCTGTACGGGTCCATCGATTATGGTCGCGACATCGCTTAAATAAACCGGTCGTCCATCATGAACTGCGACCACAAGCTCAGCAACATCTTCGGCTGTACAGAAAAATGTCCCGGCTTTGACAAGGATTTCATTATTATCCGCGGTGAAATCCAGCGGGTTTTGTACCTGGTTGCCCGTTTGCAAGGCGTATCGAAGGCTGTCGATGTCAATTTGATAAGCAGACATGGCTTGTGGGTCGAGTAGTACACGAACTGCGCGCGGTGTGTCCCCGACTGTGGATATATCACGCGTACCCTTGACGCGTTTCAACTCGGCCTCAATGGAATGCGCTATCTGCCCCAGTTCATACATGCCGACATCGTCGTCGTCCGACCACAATGTTGCCGTCACGATCGGCACGTCATCGATACCCTTCGGCTTGATCAGAGGTTGTGCAACACCAAGGTTCGGCGGAAACCAGTCGCTGTTGAGATAAATCTTGTTATACAGGCGAACGATGGCCGCGGTCCGGTCTTCCCCCACCTCGAACTGAACAGTCAGGATGGCAAGGCCCGGTTTTGACGTGGAGTAAACATGCTTGACGCCTTCAATTTCAGAAAGTACCTGTTCGGCCGGCCCTGCAATCAGGCTTTCAACCTCGGCAGCACTGGCGCCCGGAAACGCAATAAAGACATTTGCAAAGGTAACGTTAATCTGCGGCTCTTCTTCACGCGGAGTGATTAAAACCGCGAACACGCCCAGCAAAAAACCGACCAGTGCCAGCAGCGGTGTAATTTCTGTTGTCAGGAATTGCCTGGCAATGCGCCCGGAAAACCCGACTGAAGCGGAACTGTCATCCATGCTTTAATTGGAACGCTGTTTTGAATTCTGCTGTTTCAGCAAGGCGCCGGCAGCAACGGGGTCCAGTGCAACCCGTTCGCCGCTCTGCAAACCGGAAAGCACAATGGTTTGCCCCTCTGGTAGATTTCGTCCCTTGCGGATCGCACGCATACTTACCTTGCCTTCCGGCGTTACAACGTAAACAGCAGTAATCTCTGAACGCCTAACGATCGATTCAGCGGGCACCGTCAGTACCTCGCGGCTGCCCACTTCAAACACTGCTTTTACAAACATGCCAGGAAACAGCTTCACACTGTCACCGGTGAAATCGAGACGCACGCGGAAGGTATGGCTGGCCGGTTCTGCGTATGGAAAAACGGTTTTACGGTTGACCGGAACAATGGTTCCGTCAGGCGCTTCAACACTGGCGGTTGCTGCCTCTCGAACTGCATTGATCATGCTTTGTGGCACATCGACGTTGACCCTGAGTTCTTCCAGCGACAGTCCACTGATAAGTTTTTTCCCCGGTTGTGCAGTTTCACCCACCTCGACGAAGCGTCCTGTCATGATGCCCGAGTAAGGCGCCCGCACTCGCGTGTACTCGAGATTCTCCTGTGCCTGCTCCAGTCCTGCACGGGCTGAATCCAGCTTGGCACGTGCCGCCTTCAACGATGCCTCGGCAGCGTCCATTGCTTTTTTTGATACCGCTTTTTTCTCGTAAACGTCTTTTACCCGCTGATGCTCTGCTTCCGCTTCATTGAGCCGTGCTTCCGCTTCCTTCAACGCAGCCTGGGCCTGTTTCAGTTTTGCGGCGGGATGCTTGTCATTGAGCTGAACAACAATTTCACCTTTTTCGACGTAATCATCGACATCAAACAGTATCGCTTCCACCTGTCCGCTGATTTGCGCAGACACGGTTGTTTTCCTGACTGCTTCTATCACACCGTCAAGACGGTACTGGCGCGGCGATGGTCACCGGAAGTGGCAGATGGCTTTATCAAGGAATCGACCCACCTTGCTATGGATGACATCAAGGATTCGATTGCAGAATTGAAGTATTATCGCGAGAAGATGTTATCGATATAAGTCTGCACCAGGTTCTCACATGATGCGAACAACAATCATACGCGTATTTGCTATCGTAACGATTTCATTTAGCGCGTTCTCCTTAATACAAGCTGCCGAACTCGAAGTGGCTGAAGTTTCATCGAAGATGGCGC
>JAASSE010000255.1 GCA_021768055.1 Gammaproteobacteria bacterium
ATGAACCTTTTCCTGGTGTGTCATGAGTTGGGTTCATCATGCCTGCAATGTCCTGGCCATCTTTTTGAAACAAAGTGTAAGTACCGAACTTGCCGGTATCGACTTGTTTTAAGCTCCAACCGAATAATTTACTAAAGAATGCACCACTTGTTTCTTGATCGGGAGTTACTAGCTCTTGCCAGATAAAAGGGTTTATCTCAGACATGAAAATTTCTCCTTTTATTATTACGTATAATATTTGAGCTGAGGGGCGCGAACACTACTCCCTTCGTGACCGTTGTATTAGTCTGATATCCGGCCAAGCATGACTTAATGATATGGCGAGCGGCAGTTACACACCACCGCGGTGTACGATTTCGTAGTACAGGCGTTCGAGCTCCAGCTTGTGCTGCAGTTCTTCGTTGGCGAGGAACTTGAACAGGTCGGCTGCGGGGCCCGGTGGTGCGTCTTCCGCCAGTGATGCGTACTGTTCCATTGCAGCCTGTTCCCGGCCGAGTGCATAGCGTAGTACATCCTGGTCGTCGGGGTTGTCGCCCAGGTCGGGCAAATGGACGTAGTTCGAGAAGCGGCGATCGCTCGGTGGCGTCTGTATCTTCACATGGATCTGTTCCTGCACGTTGTCGCTTTCGCGCAGCACCCTGAACAGTTCGTAATGGTCAGCTTCCTCGTCCGCGAGTTCCTGTACCAGCCCTTTTAATGGAATACTGACCTTATCGATCAGGTCGGTGTAAAAATCGCGCGCCGTTTTTTCGAATCCCATCGCGGTCTCGAGGATCTCGTCCAGCGTCTGCATCTGTTTTAATTTCAGGTAGCTGGTGCCACCTTCCGGTTTGATTTCCCCGACAGCTTCAGGCATTAATTCGCCGGCAGCCAGCGAGGCTGAAATTTCCTTGCTGTGCTCAACGGTACTGGTTGACTCGGTCGCCATTTTTTTTACCTTTTTCTTGGCAGCCTTTTGCTTGGCTGCTTTTTTCTTTGCGGTTTTCTTTTTAGCCACCTTCTTTTTGGCTGCCTTCTTTTTCTTCGCAGCTTTTTTTTCTTTATCTTTGTCCTTTGCTTCTTTAATCATGCCGACTTCCTCATACTGCTCACCAACGCATCGTGAATGCTGCTGGCTGCACGGTGGCCACCGGCAATTGCATGAATCACATCCGGGCCTTCGACCATGTCGCCTGCCGCCCACAACCAGGGCTCCGCAGTCTGGCCGTCACTGTCCACCTGCAGGCGGCCGTGGTGCCATTCCAGTTCTTCTGATACGTCGTCCCCAAGGTAACTGACATCCGACGACTGGCCGATGGCCTCGATCACGAAATCAGCTTTGTGCACCTGTACCTCGGTTTCATCATAGGTTGGATGGAAGCGGCCGTCTTCATCAAAGATCGAGGTGCAGCGTACTGTTTCCAGGCCGACCAGTTCGCCGTTTTCGATCAGACACTGCTTCGGCCCCCGGCTCGGGATTATGACGATACCCTCTTCCTTCGCTTCGCGGATCTCACTGTCGTCGGCAAGCATGGCATCACCCGGCTCCAGTGCGGTTACGGTGATATCGATCTTGCCGAACTGGTTTTTCTGGTAGCGGGCAAGGCTGCGCGCGATGTCCATGGCGACATTACCACCACCGATGATCACCGCCTGTTTCGGTACTTCGATGTCGATGCCATTGGTGATGTCGCTGAGCAGCTTGATCGCCGAGAGCGTATTGGCGTGCTCCGATCCCGGAATGCGTGTGGAACGTCCCAGGTGCAGGCCGTTGGCAATTAGCACCGCATCGTAATTGCTGCGCAGTTTTTCCATGGTGATGTCCTTGCCGACTCTCATGTTGAGGCGCAGGTCCACACCCAGTGACAGGATTGTATCGATATCATCGTCGAGGCGGTCGTAAGGTAGACGGTATTCCGGAATACCATAGCGCATCATGCCGCCAGGCTTCTCGCTGGCCTCATAGACCACAACACAATGTCCTTTCTTCACCAGGTCGAAAGCCGCGGTCATGCCGGCCGGACCGGAGCCGACAACGGCCACACGCCTGCCAGTGACAAAGCGGGCGCGGTCTTCGGCGACGATTTCCTTTACTTTTTCATGATCCACCGCGTCCATTGCATAACGTTTCAGCCAACGGATTGCCACCGGTTCACCACGCCTTCCGATAGAGCATGCGTCTTCACAGCGCCGCGTGCAAACACGGCCACACACGTGCGCAAACGGGTTGGTCTTGTAAATCCAGCGCACGGCTTCTTCAAAATCCTGTTCCCAGATTGCGCGGATGTATTCGGGTGCGTTCATGTTCGCCGGGCAGGAGTCATGGCACATGCCGCACTGCACACAGCGCGAGGCTTCAAGGATGGCCTGCTGCTTGTCGAAACCATCAACGATTTCATCGAAGTTATCGATGCGTTTATCGGCTTTAATCTCGCCCATCTTCTGCCGGTCGAGGTCGACCAGGTCAGCGTCTTCGGTCTTGCTCCAGCCATGACCGAAATATTCGTTATGCATGCCGTTGGGATCGGGCAGCATGAAATAGCTGTCGATGGTTTCCTGGTCGCAAATATGGACGTATTCGCGCGACAGCGAAATCGATGCGGTAGGACAGATGTCGACGCACAGGCCGCACCAGCAGCAACGGCCATAATCAATCGCCGGACGCAGGTTGCGAATGCCGTTGACCGGATCGTCTTCGATACTCGGGATCTTTATCATGGTGATGGCCGCGTTGTCACAGACCTTCTGGCAGGTGCTGCAGCCAATGCATTTTTCCCAGTCATTGAGATGAAAGCCACGGTAGTTTTTCGAAGCCAGTCGCGGTTTCATCGGTTCCGTGACCGGCTTGCGCCCGAAGAACTGCCAGCTCTTCAGCGGATTGAGTATGCTGCCCTTGTCGTCGTACTTAATATCTGACATTAACTTCTCCCCGATAATACATGCTTAATATTTTCATGTAGTTACGACTCGTTTCTAATATTATCTATCCACTTCGGGCGGACATGCATCCAGTGAAAACATAATCTGCGCGACATCCTCGACTCGGCAACCTTCGACCAGCTTTTCCAGTACCTGCACCGCATGCATGCTCGAAGGTCCGCGCACGTGTACCCGGTACGGCATGTCACCGCCATCGGACACCACGTAGTAACAGGTCTCGCCCTTGGAAGACTCCACCC
>JAASSE010000256.1 GCA_021768055.1 Gammaproteobacteria bacterium
CATCATCGACCACTACCGCAGGCAGAACATACGGCCGGCTGGCAGCCATATTAAAGAGCCCGATACTATCGCCGCCAACCCCGGTGAACAACCGGACAACCAGCTGCATGCCAACTCACAATATGAAAAGCTGTTGCAGGCAATAGCTGAATTGCCGAGTGAGCAAAAAGAAGCTTTTTTATTGCGCGAGGAAGCCGGGCTCAGCATCGAGGAGATTGCCGTTACCTGTGGTGTCAACTTCGAAACTGCAAAAAGCCGGCTCAGGTATGCGCTGAACAAGCTGCGCGATAAAATCGGAGATGAAGCATGACTACTGACGATAAAAAAATCTCCGAGCAGTATCAGCAGGGCAACAAGGAAAAGCCGTCTGCACAGATGGATGATGCAATTCTCAAGGCATCGCGCGATGCGTTACGGAAACCGCGTTTGTCTGGAAGCCCGTTTTCGGGCCGCTGGCCTGCGGTTGCGTCTATAGCTGCCGTATTGCTGCTGACAGTCATACTGGTGCCGCTGGTGCAGCAGGAAGCACCGCAACCAAGGCCGAGCGAAGACAAGCAGGCCAAGCAAATACTGCTGCAGAAAAAAGAGGACGCTGTAGGCAGGCTTGAGGCAGACAAGGTGAAGCAGCGTTCGCTTGCCGAGCAACCACAATTCAATGCTTACAAGGCGTCGCCGCAAACAGCGCTGCCCGCTACCGAGCCAGCCGCACTGGAATCCGCTTATGAAGAACAGCCTGCACCGATGCGCTCAACTGCGGCGCCAGTATCATCGATGCCCGCTTTATCGCCACTGGAACAGGAACACATAAAGGACAGCAGCATAATCGCGCAACCGCGCAAGAAGCTGCAGCGCTCGCGCATGGAAACCGCCAGTGATGCGCCGTTCGCAATCCTGACGCCGGAAATGTGGCTGGAAAAGATCAGACAGCTGGTCGAACAGGGCGATCTTGATTATGCACGCGACGAACTGGATAAATTCAGGGCACGCTATCCTGAAGAGAAAATCGAACAGTCCCTGTTAAACAAGCTGGAGAATAACCATGAGTGACCATGTCTTTGACCTGCGCTTGAGCGCTGAGCACAATCCCGAAGACAACACCGTTACAACCATGTCAGTGGAAAACCTGGTTGAGGGTAGCTGGCAGGCGCTTGACCTGTGCGAGACGACGCCCGGCTTCTTGATATTCGTATACAGTATCTTCGCGTGCCACCATCGTTTTCTCTGGGTAGGCAGCAAGGACAGGGAAATCACGATTACAGCATCAAGCGGTTCGATTCACCTGGTCGCTGACGAGGACTGGCATCTGCAGCACATCAGCACCGAGTTCAAGGCAACCAGTGCCAGCGGCAGTTCAAGCGATGAAGACATAAGCTACATTTCAGAGAAAATACTGAACTGCCCTGTTTCGAGAAATTTGCCGGCGAATGTTGAAGCCGGAACAAGCGTGGTTATTGAATAGCCTTTATGACAGATTCGGAAAACAATACCGGTTCATTTTGTGACCTGTCACCACCTTCGTTCGAAGGTGTTGAGATAGTCGAACTGTCGCCGCAACCATCGCCGCAGGACTATATGCAGGCCATGAACATCGCGAACACGATCGCGGATACCAAACTGGGTGAGCATATGCTGTTGTCATGGTATGACCGAGACCGGGATTTTGAATCACCGCAGCATTCGAGCGAATGTCATGTGCAGGGCGCGGTACCCGGTTACGTGGATTATGGTTTGTATCATGGCGCTACCCTCAAGGTTGATATTGAGAACGGCCGCTTCGTGTTCTTTTATATGCCTGTTAACCTGTAGGCACTATTCAGGAATCGGATCCTCTCCATAATTAAATGTAATGTCCTCCCCTGGCCTGATATCACTGATTGCATAAAGATCACGTCCGTTAAACTCCGCATTGGGCTCAACACAGTGGTTCAGGTAACGTAACAAGTTTTCTCCATCGTAGCCTACCCACTCTCCATCATCTTCCTCAACCCACAACACATGCATACCGTTCTCTTTAGCTACCGGCCCATGATAACGCCCCAGGTACTGACCACTCTCTATTTTAACTTTTGAGAACAATCCTTTGCCGTGGATGTCAGAGTTATCTACATAGTAAAACTTTTTTAATTTTTTATTGCTTTTCATTATTGTCTTGTATGGGGTAAAACGATAAACGGATTATAATGTTTTATCTGTAATATTCAAAAGCCTGAGGCGATGATGCCAAAAAGAAATACTCCACCGATACATCCGGTTCTTCGCATAATACGATTCATGTTTGCAAGCCTGGGTCCTGTATTCCCCGGTTTCTTTGCAAAACGTGCCTATAACATGTGGTTCACCACACATCGTTACAAGACACCAGCAGCAGAACAAAAAGCCATGCAAAGTGCCCAACAGTCAACCATTAACATTACAGGCATTGATGTTGCGGTGTGGTCGTGGGGCGAAGGCAAACCCGTACTGTTCATGCATGGCTGGAGCGGCCGCGGTACGCAAGTTGCAAGTTTTATCGAACCGCTAACCCGGACCGGTTACCGCGTAATCAGTTACGATGCACCGGCACACGGTGAAACAGACGGCAAGCAGACCAGCATCTTCCAGGTGTATGACGTTGTTATGGCGCTGCATGAAATGTATGGCCCGTTTCATGCCACAATCACTCATTCATTTGGGGGTATGCTGCTAGCCTATGCGATGAGTAGTGGCTTGAGCACAGACAGAGCCGTTGTAATTTGCCCACCGGCAGACATCGAGTCGCTTCTGGGAAATTTCCAGAGAATGCTGGCCCTCCCCGATAACGTTATCCTTTTAATGAAACAGCGCCTGTATACGATGTACGGGCTCGGCCTGAAAACCCGGTTAACAACAATAAATAATGTCAGGGACCTGGATTGCCCATCACTGGTTATTCACGACGAGGATGATACTGACTTGCCCTGGCAGGACGGAAAAAGAATCACCGATGCCTGGCCTGGTGCCGAATTCGTACTTACCCGCGGGCTGGGGCACCGCCGCATCCTGCGCGATGCCGCTACGATCAACCGTGCTGTGGAGTTTATTATTAAAGGAAGGTCTGAATAAGTCCATCCTGGACTTCTCAGACCACGCTGCGGCACAAACGCGGTTTGTGCCTTGCTTCAAAATCAGCTGCTTATGC
>JAASSE010000048.1 GCA_021768055.1 Gammaproteobacteria bacterium
ACTGAGAAACATTCCTATATGTCCTTTTGGTGGCAGATCACGCCAGAAACGCCAGAATTCAGGGCGTTCACGTTCGTCTTCAGTTGGTTTGTCATAGGCTCTTGTTCTGAGCCAGCGAGGGTCCATCCATTCATTAAGGAGATTTACGGTTTCGCCCTTGCCAGCGCCATTGACACCTGCAAACACTAAAATGACAGGAAATTTTTTCAGTTTCAGCAATTGCTGCTGTGCATCAAGCAGTTCCCGTCGAAGCAGGGGTTCCTTTTCCTTGAATTCCCGTTTCGGAATACTCTGACCCAGTTCCGCTGTTCTAAACATACCAACCCCGTTATTAATCTGTGTTAACGGTATTACTGTTTATAGTAAACCTATACTGTATATAATAGAACCCGGTAGTTCCTGTATAAACAAAAGCTCTCTGGAACAGAGTCACAATGTCAAAAATTCTGGTTGAAAACCCTGAAGAACAGACCAAGGTGCCATTTTTAAGAGGCATTCTCATTCGGTCTCTACAGGATTCGGGCCTGAACTTTGACGAAGCCCTTGAATTAGCGACCACCATCAGGACGGAACTGAACGGTGTTTCCGTCATTACAACAGGTGATCTGCGCGACAGGGTTATAGAAAAACTGGAAGGTTTATCAAGAGCTGAGCTGGTATCACGCTACGAAGGACGGAAACTGCCCGTCATTATCCAGGTTGAGTCCAATGATGGTCAGTTTTCGGAATTTTCCCCCTCGGAATATCGCACGTGCCTGGAAACAATCGGTCTGAAGGCCGATGAAGCCATGTCCATTGTCGAGATAGTGAGTGTGCATTTGCTTAAAAAGGGAGCTGGCAATATTCCGTCCAGTTATATTGCCTATTTCACCTACCGCCTGTTGCGCAAATCCAAGGAATTCGGTCCGGCAGTGGCCCGTCGCTGGCTCGTCTGGCGTGACTTTGTCAACAGCGGCAAGCCACTGGTGTTCCTCATCGGAGGTACTGCCGGATGTGGCAAAAGCACTACCGCGACCAACCTGGCAAGCCGCCTCGACATTGTGCGTACTCAGTCTACGGATATGCTGCGTGAAGTCATGCGCTCGATGATTCCCAAGCACCTGCAGCCTATGCTGCACACTTCGTCATATACCGCATGGGAAGAAATGCCCCACAGCGATAACAATAATATTAGCCAGGAAGAACTTCTGATTAACGGTTATTGTGCACAGGCAGACCTGCTATCAGTTGCCATCAAAGCAGTGATACAGCGCGGCTTGCACGAAAATGTTTCACTGATACTCGAGGGTGTTCATGTTCATCCAGCTTATGCCAATAAGCTTGTCGATAGTGAACATGTTGTTGTCGTACCGATAATGCTGGGTGTTATCAAGAAAAAGAAATTACAGCGAAGAATTACAGGGCGCAGTACACGTGTTCCGCAACGGCGCGCTGCAAAATATCTCGAGCATTTTGACAGTATCTGGGGGCTCCAAACTTACCTGCTTTCAGAGGCTGATAAAGCGAACATTCCTATCATCGTCAATGACAGCAGGGAAGATGTATTCAGGGAGATAATGCTGACAACCATCGAAAAACTTTCTGAAAACTTTGATAAAACACCTGAACAGGTGTTCGGCGAGCAGTGATGCGTTGCAGCGCAACCCTCCTATGAGTCAGCGGCAAGGCTGATTAATCACCCTCATTTATATCGGGAAGGTCACGCGGGCGCACTAACTGTTTCAGCGTTGCAGATCCGCGTTCCAGCTTCTGCCATTTATTTGGCATTTCGAGCACAGCCAATGCGGCTGTCGGCAGCAATTTGCCATCATCAGGCACTTCGAACTGGCCGCCTGCCAGGTAATATAATAAATCTTCCATCCCCGGATTATGTCCGACCATCATCACGCATTCCGCCTGCTCGGGGCATTCTGCAAGCACATAAAGCAACTCATCAGGTGTCGCCAGGTATATGTGCTTTTCCTTGAGAATACGTGATTTTTTAATGCGCAATGCTTTGCTGACTGCTTCTGCAGTAGTAATTGCCCGATTGGCAGGCGAGGAGACGATGAAATCAGGGATTAACTTATTGTCTTTAAGCCATTTACCTATTTGTCTGGCAGCTTTAAACCCACGTTTTTTCAAAGGGCGGTTAAAATCATCATCGTCGGTGTCCCAGTCCGATTTGCCGTGTCGTAATAGCAAGAGCATTCGAGACATAACCAATCCTTCCCTCTCAGAAAAACGGCGCCCCAAACACCAGGCGGTAAATTTCGGTATTACTGGTAAACTGTATGCCAAAACCCAGTCTTGAATTGTCCGGTAACCATTTGTGCTCGGGTAGACTAACAGTAAAACCGATTTCGTTTTTATTTTCCAGCGTAATTGGGTTATCCAGTATTTTCAGCAAGACCAGCTCCTTTAGATAGTAGTAGTTCATGTAATATAAACTTACATCTATATGCGAACCGTGAATGATGGTATCCGTCGGTATATTATAATCAAGACCTGTTTCGAAAACTGCAAAATTGGAATCACTGCTGCTTTCAAAATCTGACTCATCGGCGAACAAAAGACGGTTGCCAAGCGTTAATCGATTCCTGTCAAAATCAAACGTTGCATAGCTTTTCACGCCTGCAGCCAGTATCCTGATATTCCGGTTATTCAAAACATCTCTGGCAACGCCAAGATCGAAAAACGGAATCAATGTCCAGTTATGCATCACTGGGTAATGGTACTCTATGCCCGGTATCACGCTTAGAGTGCCGACATCATTAAGATCTGGCACCGTACCATCACTAATTTCATCAAAGTTGGTTACCCCCACGGTGATTGGATAATTTAATACCCAGCCGGGATCATTGCTGGTCATGGGTCTTAACGTGGTAGACAGCGGGATGCTGAGTATGAATACGACACCATCGCTCGTGGCGTAAAAACCCGTGCCAAGGTAGTTGGCAAAAGCGAAGTTTGTCAGCTCAACATCAGTTTTTTTGTCAGCGTGAACTGCTGCCGTAGTACACAGTTGCAGAAGCAGGTAAATTAATACCAGCCTGATTCGAGCGAATACGGACACAACAGGACTGGATTGTCGAAGTGTTGGGTACATCAAACATTTATAGGTTCCATTTGCTCGAAATTGTGTCAATATCTGTTTGATTTCACAAGTATCACAACAGGACTATTGCTGGGAACAGTTACAGGAAATGTCAATAAGACTGAATAACAAACTGGTGCTCATGCTGGCGATACTGCTCGTTTCGGTAACGACTCAGGCCAGCGAATACAGCCCCCCGGGTTTATATGATGTCGAAAGCATAACGCTTGATAACGGTCTAGATGTCATCATGAAGCCAAGGGAAGGGGCCCATACCTTTTCGATACGGCTCTGGGTCGGCCTGGGTATGCAGGATTATCCGTGTGAACAACAGGAAACACCGCATTTTTTGGAACACCTGTTGTTTACTGGCACCTCAAAGCATACTGAAGCAGAGCTGGAACACATGGTTGCAGATCACGGAGGTAGCTGGAACGCGGCTACCAGCGATGAAAATACTGTCTACGAAATGGACATCTACAGCAAACACGCCGAGTTTGCCGTCAACATACTCCATGAAATACTCACCGACTCGACAATTTCTGAAGAGAACGTCGAAACATCACGCGACATCATACACCGTGAAAGCGGCGGCAAACCTTCAAAAATACGGCAATGGTTCAGGCTAAGCGGATTTGGCGTAAACGGCACCGAAAAAGCGGCACTTCAGTTATTGCCCGGCATTGATTACGTTTGTGAAGGATATGTTACGGCTGAAGGCATCACCCGTGATGATATTCTGCAGGCCTATAATACCTACTATGTGCCCGGAAACATGGCACTGATCGTAGTTGGCGACTTCGACCCGGACACGATGATCGGTTATATTAACAACACGTTTGGCGCCATACCCGAAAGCACAATCCCTGACAGGAACCTGCCAGTACCAGGAAAAGCGACCAGTTACGAACCGACAACAGGCACCATGTCGCCATTACTCAGCGATGATGCCGCCATTGGCATTCTCTATCGTTTGCCCGGCTACTGGTCTGACGACCATTTCACCATCATGCTGATCGAGCAATACCTGCAATTCAGGTTGAGCGAAGTCATCCGTATCGAAAGGGGGCTTTCCTATGCACCCGGTGCCTGGCGCTTTGCCACCAGCAAATTCGGGTTATTCAGCGTTTTTGCAGATGTCAACCTGGATGATATCGATAAGACCATGTCATTGACCAAGTCAGAAATTCAAAAACTTGTCGATGAACCGATGGACGAAGAGCTGCTGGAGAAGTCGAAGATGAAGATTCTGCTACAGAACGTGCAGGGCTACGAGTCGAACGCCGCATTCGCGAACTATTACGTAACTCAATATGCCATATTCAGAGAAAGGCGAGTTTTCGAAAATGTAGAAGACAGCTTTGAAGCTTTAACCAGTGAAGATGTCTCCAGGGTGGCCAATGAATATTTCACCGAGGACAAGGGCGTCGTCTTCTACGAAACTCCAACATTGACGTTTACACAGTTCTATATCCTGTTAATAATTATTGTATTGGCGGTCGTCGTTGTCGTGATACGGTTTTACCTGCATGCACGGTCACGTTTGATTACCGGCAAGAAAGAATAAAACATGTATCAGACCCTGATTCTGATCTTAATCCTTGCTATCACTGCCGGCTGCAGCAGTGAGCCTGAAGAAGAAAAAAGAAAAGATTTACTTGATCGCATCCTCGAACGGGGCGAGCTGATTGTACTGACGACAAACCAGCCAACGACATATTACATAGACCGAGATGGTAATGAAGCAGGCCCGGAATATGATCTGACCCGATCATTTGCACAGAGCCTGGGCGTTAAAACCAGGTATATCACCCATGATTCAGTGGACGCACTGATTGAGGCACTTATCATGGAACAAGGCGATATAGCAGCAGCCGGCATGACAGCAACAACTGAAAGAGCCAGGCAGTTTGATTTTGGCCCGAGTTACATGGATGTTAGTGAATATCTCGTCTGTCACCGCGAAGGTCGTTTTGTTGAAAATGCCGATGATTTAAAAGGTCTTGAGATCGTCGTCCCAGTGTCGACAAGCTATACAGCAACGTTACACAAGGAATATCCTCATATCGACTGGACTCATGACGATAACCTGTTAACACCTGCATTGTTGCAAAAAGTCCGAAAAAGGGAAATTGAATGCACCGTCAGTGACTCAACAATATTTGATATCAACCGGCGTTACTATCCGGAAATATCGGTCAAGTACACACTGCTCAAGGGCTCAAAACTTTCATGGATGTATCAGAAAAGCAATCCACGCTTGACCGCGGCTATCAGCAAATGGCTGGCCGAGATGAAGGCAACTGGTCACTATGACCAATATATTGAAAAGTATTATGGCCACATCGACGTATTTGATTATGTCGATGTGCAGAAATTCAAGCGCCGTATCAGCGAGAGATTACCGAAATACAAGGATATGTTTATACAAGCGGCAAAAGAAAACAACATTTCGCCGGCTTTACTGGCCGCACAAAGCTACCAGGAATCCCACTGGAACAGAAACGCAAAAAGCCCAACAGGTGTACGTGGCATCATGATGCTGACACAACCGGTGGCCAAGTCATTGGGTGTAACCAGCCGGCTGGACGCAAAACAGAATATTTTTGCCGGCGCAAAGTATCACGCAAAAATGAAAAATCTGCTGAGTGATGAAATCACCGAGCCGGATCGCACCTGGTTTGCATTGGCTTCTTATAACGTCGGCCGGGGACATTTCAGAGATGCGCAGGCACTTGCAAGAAAGCTGGGCAAGAATCCGTATTTATGGATTGATATGAAAGAAGTGTTGCCGTTACTGAGTGAGAAGAAATATTACAAGGACACGAACTATGGATATGCCCGGGGGACAGAACCAGTTACCTATGTAACACGTATCCGTGATTACGAAGATATCCTGGTGCAGTATTTCACGGCAAACGATTCAGATAGCAAGATTGTTAAATAATTAGAACGTGCTGTTGTGAGCCCTGTAAATATCAGTCAGCGTGTTGGTATCTGACGCGTCGTAATTAAAATTAGAATCAAAACTCACGTAACGACCATCCGAACTGATCGCAGCATTCTGACTATCCTGATCAGCTTCTCCTCCGGTTGGCGTGAGATTTATCTTGTCTATGGTTATTGTCGGATTTGTAGAGAGATCACGAATGTAAATATCCTTCACACCTACCATGCCATCCGTTGCAAGATCAGAAGCAAATGACTCGAATGCAACATAATTGTCATCACCGTTAATACGACCATTAAGACTGTTACCATTGCCACCATTCTGGGTTGACGAATTGGCGCTGACAACTCGTGTTAGCGGTGTGTTCCTGTCGCGATAATACACATCTATGGAACCATTCGTATCAAGCGTATCCAGAGACGCTATCGTATGAAAGACCACATGTGAACCATCATCTGACACTGATGGATTAAAACAATCAGCTGTCGCTTCTGTACTTCCATTACTATTAACGCTGATCTGTTCTACCGAATGGCTTGTGGCTGAAGTGTCGACATAATAGATATGAAGGAAAGCATTTGTGGCCGGCAGGTTTGAAGCTCTTGATTCAAATACAATATGAACACCATCAGAACTCATATCCGGATTAGTACTAGCCGTATCACCTGCCACATTGCCGCTAGTTCTGCTGATCATTTCGATAGACTCGTCCGACAAGTCCTTCAGGTATACCTGTGCTATACCGCCACTACTGACCGCCGTCAGGTTTGTCGCTGTAGAAACAAAAGCTCCAAGCATGCCGTCGTTACTGACAACCGGGTTTGAAGACGCATTGTTAGCCGTAGTAAGGCCAGTTGCATCACGGCTGACCAACTCTATGGAATCATCTTCCAGGTCTTTAATGAACACCTGGTTTGTACCACCGGTAACGATAGTTGAGAAGTTGGTTGCCCTGGATTCAAATACAACATAACGGCCATCATCACTAATGCGCGGTGAAAAACTATTATTATTGCCTTCCAGCCCATTAGCATCGCTACTGACCAGCAGCACTTCACCCATTATCGTATCTTTCCGATAAATATGCGTTCGGAGATTGGTAACAGCGTCACTGGTTAAATTCGTGGCTGTCGATTCAAATACGACATAGCGACCGTTGCCGCTGATATCTGATACTGCACTGGCATTATTACCAACTGCATTACTGTC
>JAASSE010000257.1 GCA_021768055.1 Gammaproteobacteria bacterium
CTGACGGCATACTCGGACAGGTCCAGGGTTTTACCATCCAGCTTGATGGCGCCTAGCTGCAGTTGCTCACCGTGCAGCACCAGCGGCTGTTTCCCTGGGAAACCGGTGTTCTTGCGCAAGGCCAGCGAGGAATGCACGCGTGTCGTTTCCTCACCCAGTTCAAACACCAGCTCAACTGCATCAATCCAGTAATACGGTTGTGAATAATCCTTGAGGTTTATGGCTTTAGGGGTTGCGTCTTTCATTTTATTAGTTTGGTAAATATTTCATTGCTCTTCAGGTTCTAATTCCGTCATCCCGGCGAAGGCCGGGATCCAGCCCCTGCACTATTCCGTCATTCCGGCGCATGCCGGAATCCAGATAATGAACAATAAATACGAACATTAAAACATTTCGTTATAACAAGTCAGGATACAAATCACGCCATTCCGGATTCATTTCTTCGATCGTCTTTATTTTCCATGCCCGCCTCCAGTTCTTGATGGTCTTTTCACGCTGTATGGCTGTTTCCATTGTGTTGTGCACTTCATACCAGACCAAAGTATGAACACCATATTTGCTGGTAAAGCTCTCGACAATATAGTTCTTGTGTTCCCAGATGCGCTTTATCAAACTGGAAGTAACTCCTGTGTACAGGGTTCCATTTCGCTTACTGGCAAGCATATATACACACGGTTGTCGGTCCATATTAACTCCCTGTCATTTTTCCTGGATTCCGGCATACGCCGGAATGACGAAACTACCCAGCGCCGGTATGACAAAACAAACCTGCACCGTAATGACGTTACCACACGGCTTTTTTATATTCGTTATCCAGATACCGTCATCCCGGACTCGTTCCGGGATCCAGTCAAACAACCTGCACAAGCAGATACCTACTGTACCCCTGGATTCCGGCATACACCGGAATGACGAAGCTGACCTGTGCCGGAATGACTGGGCTACTTATTTTGTTCTATTGTCGCCTGATTCTTTCAAGTCCGAAATAATCGGCATAGCAGACATTACGCCAATGATCCGGATTACGCATTATGTCATTAAAATAAATGCTGCGCGGATATTCCCGTTGATAATCCGGAACAACCAGATAACGCCGCCCGTTTGCCGCCGCTGCCTCGATGACCGCATAACGCGCATTCATATAGTCATCGAAAGGAACGGCATGGTGAAACAGATCGGTTTCTGCTTGCGTGTAAGTCTTGTTCTGTAACACAGCCGCGGTAAACAGTCCCGCTAACACCAGCAGCACAACAACCGACAACGGATGTTGTGGCTGCATCGCCAGATTGCATTTGTCAGCGCATATATAACGCAGCGTAACAGCGCCTACGGTCAGAAACCAGCTCAACAGAAACAGGAAATAAACGGCATCAAGCGTGCGCGCCGGGGGCCAGCCGCCCATGCTCCACCATGCGGGAAACTGGAACACGAAAGGTATTGCGAGTGTAAATAAGACCAGTGCGACAATATGTCTTCTCTTCACGGTGATGGTTCTACCCGAGTCCTGATAAAGTCGTGCTATCGCAAACGTTGCGAGCACGCTCGAGATAATCAGCACCGGGCTGCTGATCCAGATCCACAAACCCTTGAGGCCAACCGACAAGCTGCCGTTTATTGAACGCATTAAATCATGCCTCAGCGGAAAGTCTGCCGCGCGTATCGCATTACCGGGAGAAAAATACACGATAGCGAAACATATCAGCGTCACGACGAGTATCACGAACCATGGTTTTAATACAGCCCAACCTGAGCGCAGGTGAATCAGAAAGCCCAGCAATGCGGCGCCCGTTACTGCAAGCATGCTGGTTTCATTGGTTCCTATCGCGATGATGACTACCAGCAGTAACAGCGCAATCACACTGAAAACGATTTTTACATGCTTTTGCCGGTCAGCCAGGTGGATCATCAAAGCCAGCATTACGAGAACGAGCACATTGGCGGCCTGATAAGTAAACGCACCGGCCATCCAGTACAGTCCGCTTGCCGGGCTGATCATACCCAGCAGGTAAATACAGACAAAACACAGTGAAGCCAGCAAGACATAACGCGAATATACCCTCGTCTTGAAAAGGGTCGACAGTAGTAATGCAGTTGCCAGAAACAACGCAACGATCACTATAACGGGGATAAATTTGTAGCCGTCAAACAGATCGAACATCAACGGGTAGATGGCATACAGCGCATTACCACTGTAGCGCCCGCTCCATTCCAGGTAGTGACGCCATAAATAATCGAGCAGACCATGCTGGTTTACACCTGCCGCCATGCAGAAGTCATCCGAGGAGGGATGCGCATACTGGGCAAGCAATACAAATACCAGCAGAACAGCCAGGCAGGCAGCGATCAACAAGAAGGGTGCGATCCGTGCCAGGGCAGTCAGTTTGGAGTGTTGTCTGGTTATTTGCATAAAAAGGTTATTGTAGGACAACACAGTATGACATCTTTGATGCCATCCCGAACAAACCAATCCTGTTCCGTTCGTCCCCGTATCAAGTACGGGGCAGGCTCTGAGTACTTAGGCGAGCTCAGTACAGGTTCTGTTGCAGGACGAGGGATTCCTGATTACTGGTGTTAAGGAGTCTATCGGGCTCAGAATCGCCAGGGTCGGCAATACACTGATCATCTCTGAATTGCTGGATAAACAGGGCTTGTAAGCTATAGTTTCTAAGTGACGCTTTGTTCTTATAGTCCAAAAATTTCTAAGTAATTCTTTTCTAAGTAATTCTTATAGGTTGCCAGTGCTGTCGTGAGCTTCCTACAAATGAGAAAAAGCAGGCAAGCTGAATAACTCAACGGGAGCAACTATGGGGAAGCAATCGATCCCGGCAAAACGATTGATACCTGTCATGGCCATCTTGGCAATGTCGATTCCAGCAGCGGGACACGCGCTGGGTCTGGGTGACATCGCGATGAAATCGTCATTTTATCAGCCTTTGGATGCGCAAATAGAGTTGCTCTCAGTAGGTGACGTCAACCTCAATAACCTGCAGGTGAAGCTGGGCTCGAAAGAAGATTTTCAACGCATTGACGTGGCCCGGACTTTTTTTCTCACCAAAATCAAATTCGAAGTGGTCAATCGCAAGAACGGTACGGCATACATTCAGTTGACGACTACCCAGAATGTTACCGAACCCTTCCTGAATTTTGTGA
>JAASSE010000258.1 GCA_021768055.1 Gammaproteobacteria bacterium
AGGTTGAATTTCTGGTCGGTGCCACCGAGCTCGACATCTGATTCCAGTTCAACCGAGTCGTAACCCTGTATCAATGGATAGAGAAATTCGTGTATCGCAATCGCCTGGCCACTACTGTAACGCTTGCTGAAATCATCGCGCTCGAGCATGCGCGCAACGGTACTGCTCGCAGCGAGTTTGACCATGCCGGCCGCGCCGACATCTTTCATCCAGTGCGAGTTGAACACGACTTCGGTTTTATCCCGGTCAAGTATCTTGAAAATCTGTTCCTGGTAGGTCTTCGCGTTCTCGGCTACTTCGAACTCGGTCAGCGGTGGACGCGTAGTGCTCTTGCCGGTGGGATCACCGATCATGCCGGTGAAGTCGCCGATCAGAAACAGGATGTGGTGACCGAGGTCCTGGAACTGCCTGAGCTTGTTGATCAACACGGTATGGCCGAGATGCAGATCGGGTGCAGTCGGGTCAAAGCCGGCCTTGACCCTGAGCGGCTTGCCGGACTTCAGTTTTTCTACGAGATCTTCCTCAAGCAGTATTTCATCGGTGCCGCGCCGGATGATTTCGAGTTGCTCGCTGATGCCCGTCATGTTGTTTCCAGATGCAATAAGGTGAAAAGGCGTATAAGATACATGTCGGCTCAAATAATCACAAGAAGCTACTGATTCGGCTTGAAATTTGGCCCTCAGAAAAGTTTGGAATATATGCCTGATTCGTTGACCAAAGCACGATTCCTGACTACAGTCCTAGAATATATAATAATAATGGCTGCTCTATGGCATTGATAAATAAAGATTTTCGCTACGAGGCGAAGCGTGAACGTCACCCGGCACTGCGTTGGGCCCTGTTCACGCTGGGCACCGCCGTGCTCGGTGCGGTTCTTGCTAAAACCACCTCTACCGACGTTGCTTCCGACAAGCTACCTGCGTTCAAGGAGGTCGAACAAAGCAAGGCGGAAATCGCCCGTCTCAGTTTCCAGCTAACCCTGCCCGAGTTGCAGGCGAAGCAGGAGATACTTGATGAAATCAATCACGAATCTTCCAAGCAATGGCGTGAGTTCAAGGTTAAATCCGGTGACAGCCTGTCAAAGCTATTTAAACGTGCGGACATGTCTCAGCAGCAACTCAAGGAAGTCATGGGTTCGGGTGAGGCTGCAAAGAAACTGACCCGTATTTTCCCTGACGATGTGATTCGGGTACTCACCGATGAGGAGGGTGTACTGCAGGCACTGCGCTATGAAATCGATCCCGAAGCTTACCTGCTGGTAGAACGTGAATACGGCGAGCTGGTAGCCAAGGAACAAAAACACGTCATCGAAACACGCACCGCGCATGCCAAGGGCAAGATTGATTCGTCACTGTTCCTGGCCGCCAACGAGGCCGGTATCTCGGAAAACATCATCATGGAACTGGCCGGTATCTTCGGCTGGGACATCGACTTTGCCCTTGATATCCGCAAGGGCGACAGCTTCAAAATATTGTACGAAGAAATTTACCGTAACGGCGAAAAAGTCAAAAACGGTGACATTCTTGCTGCCGAGTTCGTCAACGACAGTGATGTTTATCGCGCCGTCAGATACACCAATCCGCAAACCGGACGCACTGAGTATTTCACCCCTGATGGCAAAAGTCTGCGTAAGGAGTTCCTGCGGACGCCGGTGAACTTCACACGTATCAGCTCACGGTTTACAACAAAACGCTATCACCCGGTGTTGCACAAGTTCCGCTCTCACAAGGGCGTCGATTACGCTGCCAAGCGTGGTACTCCGATTCGCGTTGCCGGTGACGGCAAGGTCAGCTTCAAAGGCAGAAAAGGCGGTTACGGCCGTGTCATCATGGTCCAGCATGGCAGCAAGTACACCACCGTGTATGCACACCTCAACAGCTACAACAGGAAGGTACGTGTCGGCAAGAAAGTGAAGCAGGGCCAGACTATCGGCTATGTTGGCAGCTCCGGCCTGGCTTCCGGCCCGCACCTGCATTATGAATTCCGTGTCAACGGCGTGCACCGTAATCCACTGACCGTACGCCTTCCCAGTTCCGAACCGGTACCCGAGCGCTACCTCGCAGACTTTGAGCTCACCACAAGCCCGGTTTTTGCCCAACTCGATCTGCTGACACGTGATACCCAGCTTGCTTTAGCCGAGACTGAATAACCCAGTTCTGGATGAGCGCACTGTACCTAGGCCTGATGTCCGGCACCAGCATGGACGGCATCGATGTGGCGCTGGTTGATTTCCTCACTGACAAACCCCATCTGCTGGCAACCTTGTGCAGACCCTATCCTGCGGAACTGAAACAGCAACTGTTCGAGGCACGCAAGTTGTCCGACGAGGACGTGTTCAAACTGGACTCGCTCGATCACGAACTGGGCCTGTGCTATGCCGAAGCCATTAATGAACTGCTGCAGCTCGAAGGCGTAAAAGCTGAAGAAATCATCGCGATCGGCAGCCACGGTCAGACCGTGCGACACCGGCCGCATGCAGACCGTCCATTTTCGCTGCAGCTGGGTAATGCCGATACTATTGCTCAGCAAACCGGTATAACCACCATTACCGATTTTCGTAGCGCTGACATTGAAGCCGGTGGCGAAGGTGCGCCGCTGGCACCGGCATTCCACGCTGCTGTGCTGAGCGCAGATAATGAATGCCGCTGCGTGGTCAATATCGGCGGCATCGCTAACCTGACCTTGCTACCCGGTACGGAACAATCCGAAATCAGCGGCTATGACACCGGCCCCGGCAACACCCTGATGGATGCCTGGTGCCGTCAACACCGCAACCTGCCCTATGATGAAAACGGCAACTGGGCACGCAGCGGCAAGCTCATCCCCGAATTGTTGCAGGTACTGCTGAACGATGACTATATTCACATGCTGCCACCGAAAAGCACCGGCTTCGAGCATTTCAATCTCGACTGGCTGCAACCATATCTACAGCCTGCTATGGCAGCAGCCGATGTACAGGCGACCCTGACTGAATTTACCGCTACCAGCATTACCGACGCAGTGAAAGCCTGTGTACCTGCCTGCGCGCGCGTATTGTTGTGCGGTGGCGGTGTCCACAACACTTTTCTGGTCGAACGCATTGCGGCGCTGTTGCCGGACTGCAAGGTGGTGACGACCAGCGCATACGGTATTGATCCCGACTGGGTGGA
>JAASSE010000049.1 GCA_021768055.1 Gammaproteobacteria bacterium
GGCCTCTATAACTGTCCACTCCTTGAGCAAGGAAGCTGCGGACGAATTGCGCAGTGGCCGCATGGCCGATGCGGTACCGGAAGATTACGAGAGATCATCAGCATGATATTTTCAGTCGCTGCATTCGCTATCCTGGTAACCATTTCGCTTGCACTTGCCCGCGCATTCATGGGCCCAACACTGTATGACCGCATTCTCGCCATCAATATGGTTGGTACAAAAACCGTGCTGCTGATCGCTGTTTTCGCTGTCCTTTCCGGCCGCACCAGCATGATCGATATCGCACTGACATATGCGCTCATAAACTTTATTGGCGTCGTTGCCGTGCTCAAGATTGTCGAACAGGGAAACTTCTTCACTTCCGGGGATGATGATCGGGCAAAATGATATTGCTTGAGATTACAAGCTGGTTATTTATTACAACGGGCGCGTTGCTTGGAATTGCCGGCGGTATTGGTATTCATCGTTTTCCTGACTTTTATTCACGGTTGCACGCAGTTGGCGTTACAGACACTCTGTGTGCCGCCCTGTTTCTGGTCGGCCTTGCTCTGCAAACAGGCTTCAGTCTGGCCAGCCTGAAGCTGCTTTTAATTTTTATATTTCTGTTTTTCAGTAGCCCTACTGCGACCCATGCGCTGGCTGATGCCGCGCTGATGGGTGGTCTTAAACCTCTGCTTGATGAAGACAACGGCGGGAACGATCTTGATAGACACTCTGATTGATATAACGCTGCTGGTTTTTTTAACCATAACAGCCATCGC
This sequence comes from Gammaproteobacteria bacterium, assembly GCA_021768055.1. GTDB lineage: Bacteria > Pseudomonadota > Gammaproteobacteria > SZUA-229 > SZUA-229 > JABDQW01. The sequence goes on from JAASSE010000049.1 coordinate 762, forward strand.
CATTATTAAAATTCACAATCTGTTTGTGATCATCATGCTATTTGGTATTTTCAGTTTGCACTCTGCCGGCCTGTTTGTCGTGATGGATGCCCCCGATGTTGCATTTACAGAGGCAGCAGTCGGCGCAGGCATATCAACGGTACTGATGCTAGCAACGCTTGCATTGACCAAAGACCATCATGAAAAAAAACCCAAGCATCGCGCCAGGCTTCCTTTACTCGTTATTTTGATAACCGGCGCTGCGCTTGTTTACGGCACCTATGACATACCTTCCTTCGGCGATCCGGATTCACCTGCCCATCAACATGTAAAGCCCCGCTACATTGAACGCAGCGTTGAAGAAACGGGGGTGCCGAATGTTGTAACAGCCGTGCTCGCCAGTTACCGTGGCTATGACACCCTGGGAGAATTGACCGTGATATTCACCGCCGGATTAGGCGTCATGTTGTTGATCGGCGGACGTCTCAGAAGCAGGAAGAAAAATGAAACATAACCTTATCCTCAGGGTCATCGTCAAGTTTCTTTTCCCTGTTATCGCCCTGTTTGCCTTTTACGTACTGTTTCATGGCGACTATGCTCCGGGCGGCGGCTTCCAGGCCGGCGTGATCCTGGGTGTTGCGTTTATATTTTATGCGTTGATATTCGGGCTGGTAACGACCGAACAGGTGATACCGCCGCAGCTGCTGCGCATACTCGCAAGCACAGGTATTTTGATATATATCAGTACCGGCATCGTCACCATGCTGCTTGGTGGCAATTTTCTTGATTATGACATGCTTGCTGAAAGCCCGGTTACCGGGCAGCACATCGGCATCATGGTGATCGAACTGGGTGTGGGCATCACGGTCAGCGCTATCATGTTGATGATTTTCTACGCATTTGCAAGCCGGGGGCGATCATGATCGAAGTAATTATCGGTCATTACAACTACTGGGTTGTGATTCTGTTAATGATGGCGGGATTTTATACTGTCATAAACCGCGGCAACCTGATTAAAAAAATAGCGGGACTGAATATTTTCCAGACATCGGTATTCTTACTGTATATCAGCATCGGCTATATCAATGAAGGCACCATGCCCATTATTGCCGAAGGCTTTGACAAGTACGCCAATCCCCTGCCACATGTAATGATACTGACAGCTATTGTGGTCGGTGTATCAACCATTGCTCTTGGTCTTGCGCTTATTGTCCGCATCAAGGACGCCTACGGCACAATCGAAGAAGATGAAATACATGACCAGGACATGTCGTTGTGATTGAGCAAAACTTGAGCCTGTTACTGGTCGTTTTGCCACTGCTCGCAGCTCCCGTAACAGCGATACTGCCACAGGGAAAAGCACCGTGGCTGCTCACGCTGATAACTACCTGGCTATGCCTGATACTGGCTTCCTGGCAGTTATCCCTGGTTACTGACGGTAGTGTCATCAGCTATGCACTCGGCGGCTGGGCGCCACCCTGGGGAATCGAATACCGTATCGATGCAATGAATGCTCTCGTTGCACTGCTTATTTCCGGCATTGCCGCAATCACCCTGCCCTACGCATTACATACCGTGGAAAAGGAAATTCCCCGGCATCAGCTGTCGCTGTTCTATGCGGTGTTCCTGTTATGCCTGGTAGGTCTTCTCGGCATTGCGCAAACGGGCGATGTATTCAACCTGTTTGTGTTTCTCGAAATTTCTTCGCTTTCTTCTTATGTACTGATAGCCATGGGTGAACAGCGCCGCGCCCTGACGGCAGCTTTCCAGTACCTGATTATGGGTTCGATCGGTGCAACTTTTCTGCTCATCGGTATCGGTCTGCTCTTCGTCGAAACCGGTACATTAAACATGCTCGATCTGCATGAGCGGCTGCAGCCGATCATGCATCATCGCACCGTGCATACCGGCTTTGCTTTTATTGTCGTCGGCATAGCACTGAAACTTGCTTTGTTCCCGCTGCACCTGTGGTTGCCCAATGCCTATAAGTATTCACCCTCTGCAATCAGTGTATTTCTTGCTGCCACGGCCACGAAAGTTGCGGTCTACATTATGCTGCGCATGGTGTTTACCGTATTCTCCACTGACTTTGTCAGAGCCACCCCGACTGACCATATATTTCTGCTGCTGGGTGTTTTCGGAGTCATCCTTGCATCGATAGCTGCCATTTACCAGACCGATATGAAGCGATTGCTTGCTTACTCCAGTATTGCCCAGATCAGCTACATGGTACTTGGGATGGGACTGGCATCGGCACTGGGGGTAACCGCCACACTGGTACATGTTTTCAACCACGCACTCATGAAAGGCGCCCTGTTCATGGCGGCCGGCGCCCTGGTTTACCGTGTTGGTTCAAGCCAGTTCAAGAAGCTCGATGGGCTGGGCCGACATATGCCTTGGACATTTGCCGCTATCTTCATCGCCGGCTTGAGTCTCATCGGCATACCCGGCACCGCAGGATTCATCAGCAAATGGTACCTGGTACTTGCCGCAATCGAACATCAGTCATGGTTGATAGCGCTGGTGATACTGCTCGGATCCTTGCTCACTGTTGTGTACATGTGGAAGCTGGTGGAACTCCTTTTCTTTCGTCCAATCACAGATCCGGCATTGACAGTAACCGAAGCACCCGCATGGTTACTGTTACCGATGTGGACGCTGATTATTGCGAATATTTATTTTGGCATTAACACCGAACTCACAGTTGGTGTGGCAGAAACTGCAGTTAACCTGCTTGGAATAGCAGCAATCCATGAATGATCAGGTTTTAATTTTACTGGCTGTTGCTCTTCCGTTCGCTTCAGTTGCAGGCATACTCCTGCTAGCTCGCTGGCCTAACCTTCGTGAAGCAGTGACACTGACGACAGCTGCTGCTGTATGCGCCATTGTCATTACCGTGTTTTCCCGTTTTCACGAGGGCGCACTTATGGCCGTTGATATTGTGGAAACGCTCCCTGGTCTTTTTATTCGCTTCGAAGTTGAGCCGCTGGGAATGCTGTTCGCCCTGATTGTCGGTGTACTCTGGTTGATCACATCCATCTATTCCATTGGCTACATGCGCGGACACAACGACCCAAACCAGACTCGCTTCTATGCAATGTTCGCCATCGCCATCGGCAGTACGCTGGGGACGGCATTTGCAGGCAACCTGTTTACCCTGTTTGTCTGGTACGAGATACTGACAATTTCTACCTACCCGCTGGTCGCGCACGCAGGTACAGACCGAGCCCGCCTTGGTGCGCGTACCTATGTTGGTATCCTGCTCGCCACCTCGATCGGCCTGCAGTTACTCGCCATTCTTGTTACCTATGCCGTAACTGGCAGCCTGGATTTTCGCGAAGGAGGAATACTGGCCGGCAAACTTGACCCGGCATGGGCGGGCTTGCTGTATGCACTCTTCATATTTGGTATTGGCAAGGCAGCGGTGATGCCGTTCCACCGCTGGCTTCCCGCTGCTATGGTTGCGCCGACGCCTGTCAGCGCATTACTGCATGCTGTTGCCGTGGTCAAAGCGGGCGTATTTACCGTGTTGAAAGTAACTATCTATATCTTCGGCACTGACTTTATTACCAGCTCCGGTGCCAGTGACTGGCTGATCTGGTTTGCTGGCGGCACTATTTTGCTTGCATCACTGGTTGCGATGACCCAGGACAACCTCAAGTTGCGGCTGGCCTATTCAACTGTAAGTCAGCTGGGTTATATCGTGCTCGGCGCCTTGCTCGCTACTAATATGAGTTTGCTGGGCGGCGCCCTGCATATCTCGATGCATGCGTTCGCCAAAATCACGCTGTTTTTTGCCGCCGGCGCCATCCTTGTAGCCGCGCGAAAAAGTGATATTAGCGATATGGACGGACTGGGCCGTGTGATGCCGATTACATTTGGCGCTTTTCTGATCGGCAGCCTCAGTATCATCGGCCTGCCTCCTTTCGGTGGCATGTGGAGCAAATGGTACCTGGCGATGGGGACAGTCGAAGCGGGTCAATGGCTGTTATTGACCGTACTGCTGCTCAGTTCCTTGCTGAATATTGCTTACCTGTTGCCCGTGCCGGTGAGAGGATTTTTTGGCAAAGCCGGTGATGGCACCACGGTCACTCGAATAAAGGAAGCACCAGCAAGTTGCCTGATCGCAATGATAATTACATCACTGGCTTGCCTGTTTCTGTTTTTCTACCCGGACCCATTTTATGAACTGGCAATGAATACTGCCGGAGCCAGGTGACATGAAACAACAGGATAACAAAAAACATCTGTTCGACAATCCACGCAATATATCGATCGTGATTCGCAGTCTGTACATTATCTGCATCCTGCTGGTTCTGCTCGATTTCGTTTTGCACCGCCATGTCATGCACGAATGGGAGCACCTCACAGGTTTTTACGCCATCTTCGGATTTGCTGCCTTTGTGGTAATCGTGCTCGGAGCACGCCAGTTGCGCAAGATCGTCATGCGCAAGGAAGACTACTACGATGTGGATGACTGAACTCCCTCCCTTTGTTCCCTTCTTTATTGCTGCCTTGATGGTATTGATCTCGAGCGGCTGGCCACGGAACCTTGTTTTGCTAGTCACGCCGGTACTTGCCGGACTGTACCTGTGGCTGGATGTAACGCCCGGCACGGTCTTGACCGTACCCATTATTGAATTTGAACTGGTGCTGATGCGAGCCGACAGGCTCAGCCTGCTGTTCGGCTATATATTCCATATTGCCGCGTTTATTGCTGCAATATTCTCACTGCATGAGCGCGATACAACCCAGGCCGTCGCGAGCCAGCTTTATGTTGGCAGCGCCCTGGGCGCGGTTTTTGCCGGCGACCTGATCACTCTGTTCATCTTCTGGGAACTGCTCGCAATATCATCCGTTTTCCTGGTATGGGCCCGCCATACCGAGCGAGCCATACGTTCCGGTATGCGCTACCTGGTAATCCAGGTTTCCTCCGGTATGCTGCTGCTAGCCGGCGCACTGCTGCAGTATTATCAAACGGATTCGTTAACGTTCGACTTTATCGGACTGGAAGGAATCAGCGGCTGGCTGATCTTCATCGCCTTTGGTATCAAGTGCGCCTTCCCCCTGCTGCATAACTGGCTACCGGATGCGTACCCGGAAGCAACACCGACAGGAACTGTTTTCCTGTCGGCATTTACGACCAAAACCGCTGTGTACGCACTGGCACGTGGCTTTCCCGGTACCGAGCTTCTGGTCTATATCGGCGCTGTAATGACGGTGTTTCCGATCTTCTATGCAGTAATAGAAAACGACCTGCGCAGGGTGCTTTCATACAGCCTCATTAACCAGCTCGGCTTTATGGTTTGCGGTATCGGCATTGGCACTGCACTCGCACTCAATGGAACAGTGGCGCACGCTTTCAGCCACATCATCTACAAGGCCTTGTTATTCATGAGCATGGGCGCTGTGCTCTATCGTGCCGGTAACATCTATGCCTCCGACCTCGGCGGCATGTACAAGTCAATGCCGAAAACAGCGGTGTTCTGCATTATCGGAGCCAGTTCAATTTCCGCGTTTCCATTGTTCAGCGGCTTTGTCAGTAAATCCATGGTGCTGGCAGCTATGATCGAGGAAGGCTATGACTATATATGGCTGGTGTTACTGTTTGCTTCTGCCGGCGTATTGCATCATGCCGGCATTAAAATTCCATATTACGCTTTCTTTGCCAAAGATGCCGGCATCCGTACCGAAGAAGCACCGCTTAATATGCTTATCGCCATGGGCATTGCCGCTCTACTGTGTATCTTTATCGGTACCCAGCCATCATATCTGTACGCATTATTGCCCTGGGAAGTTGAATTCTGGCCCTATGACACGACGCATGTATTAACTCAGTTGCAGTTATTACTGTTCGCAGTGCTGGCATTTGTCTGGACGAATAAAATAGGGCTGCATCCTCACGAGATACACGCCGTTAATGTTGACATTGAATGGCTTTACCGCAAGCTGTTGCCAGATGCAGCAGCTTATATGTACGGCGTTTATAAACGGATAGGTTATGATTTTATTGAATCGGCGCATGCTTCATTAAAAGCGACCGCCCGCACGATCAGTCGCACACGCCCGGGGCGTTTTCACCTGGCCGCGAGCTGGCCAACGGGCAGCATGGTGTTATGGATTGCCGTGATATTGGGATTCTTTCTACTTGCAGACGCTCTGTACTGAATTACTTGCAGCGTCTGAGACAATACTTGAACAACGGCGGCGACAACAGCGTGGTCACTATCACCATCAATACCACGGCTGAAAACAGCGCATCATCCAGTACACCGAGGCTCTTGCCGATCGCGGCAAAGATAAGGCCGACTTCTCCGCGCGGCATCATACCGACACCGACAGCCCAGCGGTTTTTACTGCCATAGACGCCAAAACCCGAAACCACCTTGCCAACAATTGCAGCCGCCAGCAGACCCACGGCAAGCAGCATCACATCCGGCTGCAGAAAGGTTTCCAGCTTCA
>JAASSE010000259.1 GCA_021768055.1 Gammaproteobacteria bacterium
CAGTCACCATCGAGCAGAATATTACCGGTGAGGTCATCACTGGCAGCAACATCGGTTTCTGTCATCAGGCTGAGGTTATCAACCAGAGACTTACCTTCCAGTGTTGCGGCAAGATCACAACCGTATATCAGCAGGTCGCCGCCATCGGTGAATACTTCTTTCCATTCACGTAAATCTTGTTTACGTTCTTTGAGCGTGTTGTTGTTGAGTTGAGTTGCTCCAAGCTGGAGCTCACCTTCACTGCCGTGGGAAACGATGTGAACAGCATCGAGGTTCGAGTGTAATGCGAGCGCTTCGTTGATCTGTTCGATGCCATCACGGTGTGCATCGAGTACGACAACATGGATGTTGCGGCCTTCCTGCTGCTGCTTGATCAGGTCATTGTGTAACTGCTGATAGTTGGGTGCACGTGAGTCAATGATGACGAGTTCATTGCGAACGGATGAGAGCGCCTGTTCAATCTCTGATTGAACAATCGTTGTATGGTCTTCATTGTCTCCGAGAACAAGTTCCTGAACTGTTGCAACACTCGATTCTGTCGCGACCGCCAGGGGGTCGGCCGACAGTAACAGCCTTGGTTCCAGTTCCTCGAATACGATGCCTGCACTACTGTAGTGTGACTTTTTCTTTAACACCGGCTCGTCCATAAATGAATTGACTCAACTTGAACCACTGCAGATGGTTCAGCGCTCATGAGATTTGGGCTCATTTATGACGGGACGATGATCAGGGCGTCTCCGTACATACTAAATATAGTCTAAGTGGCTGAAGAACCACGGAAAACACTACCGCTTATCGGGTGTAAACGGTCGAATTTGGGGATTTTTTGTGAAATCGGTCAAAAAATGGCTGATTGCACTCAAATTCGCATGAAATCGGCTTTTTCAGGGCTTCACAGAGCCAGTCTGGGCATCTGGCCAATACCTGTTTTATGCAGAATTACTGGTCTTCGGAGGCCAGCATGTCCTGCTCACAGGCCTGGTACTTGAGCTTGCTTGTGTCCTTGGTGTTGGTGGCGGTTACAAGTTCAACCAGGGAATCGGCTGATTCGTTGGAAGTCACATCCGCCCAGTATCTTTTCTTCCTGATATTTTGCGGCACGACCTTGCTGTCGTAACCCAGTTCCTTCATCTTCGACTGGCGGTTCATCGCACTGTTTTCATTGCTGAACAATCCCAGCGCAATACTGACACCGGATGAACGATGCATCACGGCGATATCTTTTGCGCCGGCCTGTTTCATTTCAGCTTCCTGTGCACGTGCAGCTTCCTCATTTTCAAACGGCTCGGTTGTGACCAGATACGAGACCTTTGCATTCACGATCTCCCTCACTTCATAGCCATGAATAACATCACCAAGTTCCGCCATGAGTGAATTGAGCTGTTCTTTCTTTTTGAACGGACCGATGCTGTTGCAATTCATTGGTTCAGTATCAACGGAAGCGGTTTCCTGCACAGTGGCATCGGCGGTAGTAGTTTCTGTTTCATCGCTGGCACCCTGCGGATTCAGCGTTGCATATTCTGCTTCTTCTGCTGCCGTGAAGAAACGTACCTTACACTTGAGACCGCCCGGCACCTGATTGTCCTCGTTGGGCAGCTCCAGGCGGATGCCAAAAGTACCGCTTGCCGCATCGATCACTTTGTCGACGACAACGACCTCACCAACAAGGTTATTGAATGAACCGAACTCGGTGATGATTTGCGCATGCATGCCAGGCTTGACGCGGCCGAAGTACTGCACCGGTGATACAACTTCAATACGCAAGGGGTTGAGCTGGGCGAGTTTCAATATCGGGTTGTCTTCGATGAATTCACCCGGCATCAGGTAACGGTCGGCGATGACCGCATCAATCGGGCTGCGGATTATACGCTGTTCCAGGTTGGCTTCCGCCTGTTTGAGTTCGAGCTCAAACAGCTTCATTTGATGATCAGCTTCTTCTTTTTCGCTCAGGGTAATGACATGGTCCTTGTATAGTTCTGCAGCGCGTTTCTGCTCAATGGTGCTCAGCCTGAGATTTTCCTTACCCGTGGTTACTTTTACCTGTTCAACATCCGACTTCAGGGTTGCCAGTATCTGCCCTTCCTTGACGGAGTCACTGCGGTCCACCAGGATGGTATCGAGCACTCCGGATACCTCACTGCTCAACTCGATGGTTGTGTTCGGTTCAATCAGGCAGTCGATCGGCGGAATCGGTTCAGCCAACACGATGCCTGGAAGCAATGCACTGGCGAGCAGCAGTTTGTTAATCCCTGGTTTAATCATGTTGTTAACTTCTATTCTGATTGCCCTGTAAATGACAGCATTTCGTCACGCTTGTCGTCAATCTTCATCATCGCTTTCCGAATCTGCCGGTAGTAATACTCTGTCATCATCTGCGAGATACGCATCATCACTGCCCCAATCCAGGCAGGCCTGACATGATCGTTTCTATCAGATAGTTTTTTTATATAGTTGTTCAGTCGCCCGAAGGTTTTTTCGACGAGCGCATCTTCTAGTGAGAGTATAGCCTCAAAACTCCCCGGGTCCCCCTGTCTGCCACATCGTCCCGCCAGCTGCCTGTCAATCCTGGCCGATATATTCTTTTCGCAGGATATGACGTGCAGTCCTCCAGCCTTGATTGCAGCTTCATCCAGCTTGATGTCCGTGCCGCGCCCGGCCATGTTCGTCGCCACTGTGATCTGGCCTGCCCGGCCCGCACGTGCAACGATATCGGCCTCTTCCTTGTTCTGCTTGGCATTGAGCACCTGGTGCTCCAATTCGGACGTTTTCAACAATGCGCTCAAATGCTCGGAATCCTTGAGGGTACGCGTGCCAACCAGCACCGGCCGCCCATTGTCGTGTTCCAGCGTGACGCTGCTGACTATCGCATGCCATTTCGAATTACTCTGAGTGTAGATGTAATCTGGCCGAATTTTCCTTTGTAAGGGCTTATTCGTAGGAATTGTGACCACATGGAGGCCATAGACACTGTGCAGTTCCGATTTGACTTCATCCGCGGTGCCTGTCATCCCGGAAAGGCGTACGTAGCGGCGGAAAAAGCGCTGGAAGCTGATTCTCGCCAGTGTTTCGGTCTGCCCGGTCTGTTCACAACCCTCCTTTTCCTCGACC
>JAASSE010000260.1 GCA_021768055.1 Gammaproteobacteria bacterium
CACGAGAAGGTAACACCGGCTTTCCGCCATTGTGCCAGCCATTCTGTTTTGGTTTTTACATTATGCTGTTTGCCGCTGGTATCAGTGTAGTACCAGGTGCTCACATCGTATGTGAGTGTCTTGTCGGACGTGTTTTTAATGACAGAGCCGAATACACAATAGGCGGCGATTGTTTCAACTTCGTCATGGGGAAAATCGTGTGCCATATAAATAGCGCGGATGAAATCAGGTAACAACTGAATCAGTTCAATACTGAAGCCCTTGCTTTCAGAAATCCATGACTTCAGGCCGCTGACCTCATTGGTCTGTACTGTCACTTCAGCCGCGTTGGTTAACGAGCTAGTCAGTAACAGTACCAGCAACAATGTCAGACGTTGGCTTATACCGCTAAAGTTTGTACTCATGCGATAACTGTACCAGATATAAACAGCTAATGCCTGAACGACTAAAGGCGGTATTTATTTGCGCGTGCCCAGCACGATGCCGTAACTTTGCAATTCTTGCAGTGCTGCAAGGCCGCCACTCATGACGACATCAGGATTCGGGTGATGCATTTCCTGTGCAATCCGGTTCAGCGCCTGCTCACCCGAAATAGTTTCATCTTCCTGTAACAGGGCGATCAGTCTTGCGGTGACCGGGTTGATTTCGAGGAACTTCACTTCGTCATTACGGTTGCGGTAGACCACGATGTAAGTGGGATTCTCCGGCGGCTTCTCGGGCAGGTAGTCCGGACCCATCGCATGCACTGGGAAGGTGTAAGCCAGTGGCCAGGCGACCGGTGACAGCACCGGATGACCGTTCAGCAGGTCGCCGTTTGGATCGATTGAAGCGAGGTCGATGTCTTCATCCGCCACTGCCAGTGCGAGTTCGATCCATTCATAATGCGCCAGTTCGAGCAGGCCTGCCGGATCTTCCGGCTGGGGCTGTCGTTCATTTTCCAGGTAGGCGAGGAATTCCTGCGATATTTCCAGGAAGTAGGGTGTATGGGATTCATGATGGGCGAAGAAATCACGCACTATCTTGTGCCAGTTCTCGTCGCTGTAAATGGAACGGATCACCGGAAAGCCGCTGGCAATAAAGCTCTCAACATTGTTGTACAACAGATCGCGGTAGATCTTGATTCGGCGGTCTTCAATGTCTGCCGGCGCCGGCACATTATCAGGGTCGCGCAGGTGTGCTGTGAATTCGTACTGGAATTTTTTAAAAGCGGGCTCAGTCATATCAGCGGGCCTGTGCCTGTTCCATCTGGCCGCTCCATTTGTTCTGGTAGTGCACAATCTGATCGACTTCCTTGAGTAAGTCGGCAACTGGCGGAATATTAAAGTCACGTTCCAGTAATGTCGGGAAAACACCGAAGTGTTTGTAGGCTTCATCCAGAAGGTCCCAGACATTTTCAATCACGTCAGCACCGTGAGTGTCAACGATCAGGTCATCCGCTTCGTAGTAGTGGCCGGCAATATGTGCATAGACGATGCGTTCAGCAGGCAGGCCTTGCATGAACTCAATCGGATCATAGCGGTGATTGATTGAATTGACGTATATATTGTTAATATCAATCAACAGTTCGCAGTCGGCTTTATCCAGTACCGCGTTGATAAAATCAATTTCCTGCATTTCCGATCCTGGTGCAGGTGTATAGTAGGATGCGTTTTCCATACCGATGCGCTGACCGAGAATATCCTGTACCCGCATGATGCGTTCGGCTACATAGTTGACCGCTTCCTCGGTAAACGGAATCGGTAGCAGGTCATATAAATGCCCGTTATCGGAACAGTACGACAGGTGCTCGGTATATTTTTTAACGCCGTGCTGTTTCATGAAGGCACCGATCTGCCTGACCAGTTCCTCGTCCAGTGGTGACGGACTGCCGATGGACAGGGACAGGCCGTGAAATACGAAATCGTTTTTCTCGGTGAATTCGCGAAACTGCTTGCCATAGACACCGCCGACGCCGATCCAGTTTTCCGGTGCGACTTCCATGAAGCCAACCTGCGGTGTTGGTGTTTGCAATAATTCTTTAATGCTGTCCCTGCGTAGTCCCAGGCCGGCACCATTAACGATATATTCTTTTTTTGTGTCCATCAGTTCTTTACGTGTTGATTAGTTGCAATGCCTGCATCTATTGACGATCAGGTAATCCAGACTGGCCTTGCCCGAACCGTAAAAGAACAATACCAGCAACATAATGAAATAGGTAGCGGCGAACTCGATGCCGTTGTTCAGTATCACGAAGCTGCCCTGCTCGGTGAGCCAGCTGTAGTTGCCGTGTTCCTGCAGTAGTTCCTTCGCTGCAGACAGGCGCTGCGCGGCGCCCTCGGCATCGGCGCAGTTGAACAGGCAGAACTTGGTGTCGGCGATGGCCTGCCAGCCGTTAACCCAGTGCACCGAGAACGCAGCGACCAGCATCGTGAACATTAACGGGATGGAGATCCAGCGCACACCAAGTCCAACCAGCAATGCGATTGCACCGGCCGTTTCGGTGAGTGCGGCAGCCCATGTCATCAATGTCGGGAACGGCAGACCCAGTCCCCAGTCAGGATTGCCAAACCAGGCCGCAGTACTTTCAATGTCAGTGAGCTTGCTGGTACCAGCCATCCAGAAAATCGGTGCCAGGTAGAATCTGAGCGCGAGGGGTGCGAGAAAATCAACAGCACGGGTAGCATTCAGCATGGATTGGGCCTTGCAGCCTATCGACATGAGTTTGTCCATATCGTCCTTCCCTTCGTGAATGGTTGTGTGGTTCCTAGATTGACACGCAGATGATGATCAAGTTCCTTGACCGTATACCGATGATTTGCATGGATAAAAGGCAGTTCAACGCAGTCCATTGCAAAGAAAAACTGACGGAAAAAAGCACCCATGTATTCAAGGAAATAACGATTTCCTGCCATTATCAGCTACGGGCAAACAGAAACTGGTAAACAAAAACCCCGGACAGTGCCGGGGTTTTTGTTACGTAACGGGAAACAAGCTTAGCCTTTACCGCCGCACTTGCCTTCACCGCATTTTCCTTCGGTCTTGGGCTTGGCGCCGCCGCACTTGCCTTCACCACATTTGCCTTCGGTCTTGGGCTTGGCACCGCCGCACTTGCCTTCACC
>JAASSE010000050.1 GCA_021768055.1 Gammaproteobacteria bacterium
CCTGCGACATGGCCTCATCCGCCTGCAGGTTTTTCAGGTAATTACGGATATTGCTGCGCGCTTTCGCAGTGACCACATAGTTCAGCCAGGCAGGATTGGGTCGTGCCGAAGGCGAGGTAATAATCTCAACTGTCTGGCCACTGTAGAGCGGGGTATTCAGCGGAGCAAAACTGTGATCGAGCTTGGCGGCCACGCAGGTGTTACCGATATCGGTATGCACCGAGTAAGCAAAATCGACCGGTGTGGCATTACGCGGAAGCTTCTTGATATCACCATCGGGTGTATACACGTAGACCTCGTCATGGAACAGGTCGACCTTCACGTTTTCAAGAAACTCGAGCGAGTCCCCGGCCGACTGCTGCATTTCAAGGATACCGGTAAGCCAGTCGCGTGCGCGCGCATGCGCGCTGATCATGCCGGAATCATCCGGTGACTTGTACAGCCAGTGCGCCGCGATACCAGACTCGGCAAAGATATCCATTTCCTCGGTACGAATCTGCACTTCGATGGGGATACCGTGCGGGCCATACAAAGCGGTATGCAAACTCTGGTAACCGTTACTCTTGGGAATGGCGATGTAATCCTTGAAGCGACCCGGTATCGGCTTGAACAAATTATGCACGGCACCGAGCACGCGGTAGCAATCATCAACGGTATCAACAATGACGCGCATCGCGTACACATCAAACACCTTGTCGAACGGCAGGTGCTTATCTTTCATCTTGTTGTACAAACTGAACAGGTGCTTCTTGCGCGACTGCACTTCAGCATTAATGCCGAGCTGACCGAGGCGCGACACCAGTGCCTTGTCGATTTTGCGTATGACTTCCTTGCGATGGCCACTGGCGCTGGCAACGGCATGTTCCAGCACGCGGTAGCGCATCGGGTACAGTGCTTTCAGTACACGGTCTTCGAGTTCATGACGTATGGTGTAGATGCCGAGACGGTTGGCAATGGGAATGTATATCTCGAGTGTTTCCTTGGCGATACGCCGGCGCTTGTCCGGGCGCAACGCCTCAATGGTGCGCATGTTGTGCAGGCGGTCGGCCAGCTTGATCATGATAACGCGGATGTCCTGCGACATCGCCAGCAACACTTTCTGTATATTTTCCGCCTGCTCCTCGATCTTGTTCTTGTACTTGAGGTGCGTCATCTTGCTGACGCCATCAACCAGCATGGCGACATCGTCGCCGAATCTTTCGGCGATCAGTTTGCGGGTAGCGCGGGTGTCTTCGAGAACATCGTGCAGGATGCTGGCAACGATGCTTTTAACATCCATGTGCATATCGGCAAGTATTCTTGCCACTGCAATGGGATGGTAGATGTAGGGTTCGCCGGAAATGCGCATCTGACCTTCATGCGCATGTGCGCCAAACAGGTAGGCATCGTATACCTGCTTGACTTGCTCCTTGTCCATGTAGGTGCCGACCAGATCGCACAGGTCGGATATCAGAAACCGGTCTGTATGAATGTAGTCTTGTAAGACTTCTGTTTCGACCTTTTCTGACATTAACTCTTCAAATGAGGCACTAACCTTCAGACATTACCGGGTTGATCTTCATCCGGAACAACGACTGCCTGTTGCTGTAATTCGCCTTCGAACATTGCCTCGATGTCATCCTGTGGAACGACCTCTTCATCCAGTACCGAACGGTCGATCTTGTTCTCGGAGATTTCGCGCAGGGCCAGAACAGTCGGCTTGTCGTTATCAAGCTCGACCAGCGGGTCAGCACCCATGGATAACTGGCGGGCGCGCTTGGCGGCAACCAGCACCAGCTCAAAACGGTTTTCTACATTATCAAGGCAATCTTCTACGGTTAATCGTGCCATCTTTGTCTCCAGTAATATTCAAGGAAACCTCGGGGTTTCCCTTGTTTAATTTTACGTGTTCGGTTTCAACAAGTCTGCCAGTAATTTAGAGTGCCGTTGCTGCTGCTGATTCAGCAGCAAACGGTTGCTGACAAATATCGAGGCCAGCTCTTCGGCAGACTGGTCAAAGTCATCATTTATAACAATATAATCGAATTCGCCGTAATGTGTCATTTCACTCACGGCTTCGCGCATGCGCGATTCGATTACCTCATCACTGTCCTGGTCACGGCCTTTCAGGCGATCGGTCAGCGTCTGTATCGATGGCGGCAGTATGTAAATGCTTTTACTGTCACTCATCAGCTGCCGTATCTGCCTGGCGCCCTGCCAGTCGATTTCCAGCACCACGTCCTTGCCGGACAACAACTGTTCCTGGATGTGCTGTCGGGAGGTACCGTAGTGATTGCCGAACACATTGGCGTGCTCGAGAAAATCACCCTTATCGACCATCTGCTGAAATTGCGCATCATCGACAAAATGGTAATCCTTGCCATCCACTTCACCCTGGCGCATCTCACGCGTGGTGTGGGACACCGAAACCACGACATCCGGCAAATTATTTACTATCGCATGCACCAGGCTGGTTTTGCCAGCACCGGATGGTGCCGAAACGATATATAAGGTGCCCTTGCTCACGTGATTTCCAGTCGTTAGTGGGTGCTGCTCTGTCTGGTCGGAGTGAGAGGATTTGAACCTCCGACCCCTACGTCCCGAACGTAGTGCTCTACCAAGCTGAGCTACACTCCGAAACCGGGTATTTTAGCGGTATATCGATGAATTTGTCAGTTACAAATCAACAATCTGGGTTAGCTATTGCGATCAACTGACAGATGCGCGAGCGAAATCAATGCCTGCTTGTAATCACTGTCTTCCAGGTGGCCGAGTTCATTCAGCGCCAGCTCCGCCTCCCTTCTTGCCGCCGCTTCGGCGTACTCGAGCGCACCGGTCTCGTGGATGATGGCCTGTACTTCGTCTATGTAGTCGTAGCCACCTTTTTCAATCGCGGTGCGTATCAACGCTGTCTGCTCCGGTGAGCCCTTGTTCATCGCGCGTATCAGTGGCAGGGTCGGCTTGCCTTCGGCAAGGTCATCGCCCACGTTCTTGCCCATATCGTCACTGCTGGAAGTGTAGTCGAGCACATCATCGATCAGCTGAAACGCGGTGCCCAGGTGCATACCGTAACGGGCCATCGCCATTTCCTGCGATTGATCGCGCTCGCATAACACAGCGCCGAGCCGGGTCGCCGCCTCGAACAGCTTTGCAGTTTTACAGTGAATCACTTCGATATAACGCGCCTCGGTGGTATCCGGATCATGCACATTCATCAGCTGCATGACCTCGCCCTCGGCGATCACGTTGGTGGTGTTGGCGAGGATGTCCATTACTTTCATGGAATCGACCACCACCATCATCTCGAATGCCCGCGAGTACAGAAAATCACCCACCAGCACGCTGGCGGCATTGCCGAACAACTCGTTGGCAGTGGCCTTGCCACGACGCAGGCGGGATTCATCGACGACGTCATCGTGTAGCAAGGTCGCGGTATGAATGAACTCGATGATCGCGGCGAGCAAGTGATGCAGCTCGCCCTGGTAGCCGTGGGCGCGGGCCGATAGCACCACCAGCTTGGGCCTGAAACGCTTGCCGCCGGAATCGATGATATAGTGGCCGAGCTGGTTGACCAGGGCCACGTCCGACTTCAGCCGCTCGCTGATGACGCGGTCAACCATGGCCATATCATCCCGGCACAGGGCATTGATTTCGTCAGCACTGATCAGGATTTCAGACACAGGATATCGGGGTTTGGTGGGCACAGGGCGCAATCCTATGGGCGTAGGCAACAATGGTCAAGCAAGGGCCCTGAAAACGCCGCAGACAGCGCTTTTCGCGCTTGCCACAGTGCTATATACCCGTTAAAATTCGCACCCTTTTGTTACAACACTCTGGAGATGTCGCCATGTACGCTGTGGTCAGTACAGGTGGAAAGCAGTACAAGGTCGCCGAAGGCGATGTGTGCCGCGTGGAAAAACTGGATGCCGAAGAAGGTGCCAAGGTCGATCTCGACAAGGTGCTGATGATCGCTGACGGCGACAACATCACCATTGGTGCGCCTTATGTCAAAGGCGGTAAAGTCACGGCAACCGTGAAGACCCATGGTCGCGGCGATAAAATCGAGATCATGAAATTCAGACGCCGCAAGCATCACCAGAAAAGAACCGGTCATCGCCAGTATTACACCGAGCTGGAAATCACCGGAATCAAAGGCTAGGAGACAACAGCATGGCACATAAAAAAGCAGCCGGTAGTACCCGAAACGGACGCGAGTCGGAATCCAAGCGCCTTGGCGTGAAAAAGTTCGGCGGCCAACCCGTGCTTGCGGGCAATATCCTGGTACGCCAGCGCGGCACCAAGTTTCATGCCGGCGACAATGTGGGCATGGGCCGTGACCATACCCTGTTCGCGACCACAGACGGCCAGGTCAAGTTCGAACTGCGTGGCCCGAAAAAGCGCAAGACTGTCAGCGTAGTAGCGGCCTGAAGCGTTTCTTCATGAAATAACCAAAAAGCCCCGCTACGGGGCTTTTTTTTCGGAATCAATAAGTTACCATCCAAAAAATATGCGATTCGTCGACGAGGTAACAATCAGGGCCATAGCAGGCGACGGCGGTAACGGCGTCGTCAGCTTTCGCCGTGAGAAATATATCCCACGGGGCGGCCCTGACGGGGGTGACGGCGGCGACGGCGGCAGCGTCTACCTGGTCGGTGACAGCAATCTGAACACGCTGGCGGACTTTCGCCATGTGCGCACCTACACCGCCGAATCCGGGCAGAAGGGACAGGGCCGGCAAATGACGGGCAAAGGCGGTGAGGACCTGCTAATCCCGGTACCCGTGGGAACACTGGTATTTGATGAAGATACGCGCGAACAAATCGGCGATATCACCGCGGCAAACCAGAAACTTCTGGTCGCACACGGCGGCTTCCATGGCCTCGGCAATGCCCGCTTCAAAAGCTCGACCAATCGTACCCCGCGCCAGTGCACCCCGGGCTCACCGGGGGAACGACGCAACCTGTTGCTGGAACTGAAGGTACTGGCCGACGTCGGCCTGCTCGGCATGCCCAACGCGGGAAAATCGACCTTTATCCGCGCGGTGTCCTCGGCCCGCCCCAAGGTCGCGGACTACCCGTTCACCACGCTGTACCCAAACCTTGGCGTGGTCAGTGTCGATGCTACGCGCAGCTTCGTGGTGGCCGATATTCCCGGCCTGATCGAAGGTGCCTCCACCGGGGCCGGCCTCGGCATCCAGTTTCTGAAGCACCTGTCGCGCACGCGCTTGCTGTTGCATATCATCGATGTCGCACCGCTGGACGGCGGTGATGCGGTGGCGGATGCGAAAAAAATACTGGCCGAGCTGCACAACTACAGCGCAGAGCTCGCAGAAAAGGAACGCTGGCTGGTGTTGAACAAGGCCGACCTGCTCAGTGAAGAAGACCTGGCTGAAAAACGCCAGGCGTTAATCGACGCCCTGGACTGGCAAGGCCCGGTGTACACTATATCGGCGCTGGCCGGAACCGGCACGCAACAACTGAGTTACGACATCATGAATCATCTCGAATCATTCAACGAGAAAAGCTATGACAGGCAGGGCTGAACTCGGCCGCAGCCGGCGGTGGGTGATCAAAATCGGCAGCTCGCTGATCACCGATGAAGGCAAGGGTCTGGACACCAAGGCCATCCACAACTGGGCCGAACAGATTGCCAAGCTGAGAGCCGCCGGCAAGGAGCTGCTGCTGGTGTCCTCCGGTGCCGTCGTCGAGGGTATGTCACGGCTCGGTATCACGCTGCGCCCGCATGCGCTGTACGAACTGCAGGCGGTGGCCGCAATTGGGCAAATGGGATTGATCGAACACTTCGAATCCTGCTTCAAGACGCACAATATCCATACCGCGCAAGTGCTGCTCACCCACGAGGACCTGTCTGACCGGCAACGCTACCTGAATGCGCGCAGTACCCTACGTACGCTGTTGAGCATGGGCGCGATCCCGATCATCAACGAAAATGACACCGTGGTCACCGACGAAATCCGCTTCGGTGACAATGACACTCTGGCCGCACTGGTGGCCAACCTGGTCGAAGCCGATGCGCTGATTATCCTCACCGACCAGCAGGGCCTGTACAACAAGGACCCGCGCCTGCACGCCGATGCCGAACTGATCAGCGAAGCCGACGCCACCGACCCGGCCATTCTCGGCATGGCGGGCTCCGGCAGTGAGCTCGGGCGCGGCGGCATGCGCACCAAGATTACCGCGGCGCAGCGCGCCGCCCGCTCGGGTGCAGCCACCTTGATCACCTCGGGCCGTCATGACAACGTGTTGCTGGAAATCGCTGAAGGTAAGGAACTCGGCACCTTGCTGAGCCCGAAAACCGAACCGCTGGCAGCGCGCAAGCAATGGCTCGCGGGACACCTCGTGGTCAAGGGTACGCTGCACCTGGACCAGGGTGCGACCAACGCGCTGATGGAATCCGGCGTCAGCTTGCTCGCGGTCGGTGTGACCCGGGTCGATGGTCGCTTCACGCGCGGTGACATGGTCAGCTGCGTGACACCCGACGGTATTGAAATCGCCCGCGGGCTGGTGAACTACTCCGCCGATGAAGCTAGCAAGATCATGGGCAAGACCAGCAACGATATTGAAGCGATCCTGGGATTTGTCGATGAGCCGGAGCTGATCCACCGCGACAACCTGGTGTTGCTGTAATCGCCAACGCGTCGCTGACAGCCATAAAAAAAGCCCCGCGATGCGGGGCTTTTTCGTTAATTCAGTCAGGCACACAGATTACATGTTGCGAATGTGCTGGTTCAGACGGCTTTTATGCCGTGCTGCCTTGTTGGCGTGAATCATGCCCTTGTTCGCGATGCGGTCAATCACCGGTACGGCTGCCTTGTACGCGGCCTCGGCTGCGGCCTTGTCGCCTTTTTCGACGGCATAGTAAACATTCTTGATGCAGGTGCGCATCATTGCGCGCATACCCATGTTGTGGGCACGGCGGTTGACGGCCTGGCGGGCGCGTTTTCTTGCTCCGGGTGAATTTGCCACGTTATCTATCTGTGCTGGTTAAAAAGAGCGCGTAAAATGCCAGTTTCACCCGCCTTTGTCAATCGTTTTTCGCTAGAATTGTGCGCGTTTACAGCGTTCTGCCAAACTACTGCTTATACTCAGGGCAGGCGTTATTTCGCTTGCAAATTCAGATAATTACA
>JAASSE010000261.1 GCA_021768055.1 Gammaproteobacteria bacterium
AAACCCTGATCCATATGCCAGATACCATCATGCGCCGATTTCCTATAAAATCAGCACTTTTTTCAGCCCTATTACCATGCTTGCAAACAAGAAAAACACCCTTATGACCCGTCAGAGCTCATATTCCTACGATGAATTAATCAAATGCGGGCACGGTGACCTGTTCGGCTCTGGCAATGCCCAGCTGCCGCTGCCGAATATGCTCATGATCGATCGTATCACAAACATTTCCGAGGACACCGACAATAACAGCAAGGGAGTCGTCACCGCGGAACTAGACATCAAGCCGGATTTGTGGTTTTTTGACTGCCATTTCGACGGCGATCCGGTCATGCCCGGCTGCCTGGGTCTGGATGCCATGTGGCAGCTGGTTGGCTTTTATCTGGGCTGGCTGGGGTACCCGGGACGCGGTCGCGCGCTGGGTGTTGGGGAAGTAAAATTCACAGGCCAGGTGTTACCCAGCGCCGATAAAATCAATTACCAGATAAATATAAAGCGTGTCATCGCCAGAGATCTGATACTGGGGATTGCTGATGGAGAAATGTCAGTGGATGACCGGGTTATTTATACAGCCAAGAACCTGCGGGTTGGTTTGTTTACATCTACAGAAAATTTCTAGAGAGTGTTATGAAACGCGTTGTTATAACTGGATACGGTATAGTCTCCTGTCTGGGCAATGACAGTAATTCGGTACTTGATTCACTGAAACAAGGCCGTTCAGGCATCACCTTCCGCCAGGAATATGTTGATCAGGGTCTGCGCAGCCACATTGCAGGCAGACCGGATATCGACCCCGCGGATTTCATCGACCGTAAAGTGAAACGGTTCATGGGTGATGCCGCAGCCTACGCGTATATTTCCATGCAGCAGGCCATCGACCATGCCGGCCTCGATGATGACCAGGTATCAAACATACGCACCGGCATCATCATCGGCTCAGGCGGCGGCTCCTCGGCCAACCAGGTTGAGGCCGCCGATATTCTGCGGGAGAAAGGCCTGCGCCGTGTCGGCCCCTACATGGTGCCGCGTACGATGGCGAGTACCGTCTCGGCCTGCCTGGCAACGCCATTCAAGATCAAGGGTGTGAATTACTCCATCAGCTCAGCCTGCGCAACCAGTACCCACTGCATCGGCAATGCCGCTGAATTGATCCAGATGGGCAAGCAGGACATCATTTTCGCCGGTGGCGGCGAGGAAGAACACTGGTCCCTGTCGATGATGTTTGACGCCATGGGGGCCCTGTCGACCAAGTACAATGAAACACCGGAAAAAGCCTCCCGCACCTATGACGCCGACCGTGATGGTTTTGTCATCGCCGGCGGTGGCGGTGTCGTTGTCGTTGAAGAGCTTGAACACGCGCTCAACCGCGGCGCCAATATCATCGCTGAAATTGTTGGCTACGGCGCGACATCAGATGGCTATGACATGGTCGCGCCCTCGGGTGAAGGCGCGGTGCGCTGCATGAAAATGGCGATTGAGAATGTCGATCAGCAACTCGATTACATCAACACACACGGCACCAGCACGCCGGTAGGCGACACCAAGGAGCTGGATGCCATTCGCGAAACCTTTGGTGACAATGTTCCGCCCATCAGCTCCAGCAAATCACTCGCCGGCCACTCACTGGGTGCATCCGGTGTACAGGAAACGATTTACAGCCTGCTGATGCTCGAAAATAACTTTATCCAGGCTTCTGCGAACATCGACAAGCTGGATGAGGCCGCAGCGGATATGCCCATCGTCACCGAACGCAGGGATGATGTCGAGCTCAATACCGTGATGACGAACAATTTCGGCTTTGGTGGCACCAACGCCTGCCTGGTACTGCAAAAGTACAACGGCTAGCCTGAATCCCGCCCGGTACAGGGCCTGTCATACCCGCATTTTCCTCATGCAAGTGCTACAATCTGTGTAGCACTACGCATTTAATGCGCACGAGGGAGTCATGTACAGAAAAATAATAATTCTAATCGGGCTGACTTTACCTGCCATCGCATTGGCCGAGCGGCCGGCCATGTCTGAAAGGCCATCAGAACCGGTACCGGAGCCAGCGCCTGTCGAAATGATCGATGTACCCGCGGTTCCCGGCGCCTATGCCCCTGAGCCGACGGAAGTCATCATCGAGACACAGGTCACCGGCGACACACTCGAACTACAAGAAGGCGAGACGATTGCCATTACACCGCTGGATTTCCCCCGGCGCGGTATGTCCATGGACAAGGTGCAGAACGAACTGGGTCGTCCGATCGACATATCACCCACGGTCGGCGAACCACCGATCACCAGCTGGTCATATGCCGACCGCGTTGTGTATTTTGAACATTCAACGGTTATACACGTAGTCGAAAAACGCTGAACACTATCGACCTGCATTTAAATCCGGCACCGTTACAAAAACTCACATCACGCCTGCTCACCGAAGCAGGCGTTGATTTTTATATCAAGCGCGAAGACCTGGCGGATCCGTATATTGGCGGTAACAAATGGCGCAAGCTGAAATACAACCTGTTGCAGGCACAAAATAACGGTCAGCGCACACTTCTGACTTTCGGCGGCGCCTGGTCAAATCATATCTATGCGACTGCTGCCGCAGGCAAGCGTTTTGGTTTTAACACCATCGGTCTTATCAGGGGTGAAGCACATGACAGGCTGAACCCCACCCTGCAATTTGCCCGTGACTGCAACATGCAGCTCGAATACATAGACCGTGAAACCTATCGCCACAAGAACTCGGCCACATTCATCGAGGAACTGCATCAACGTTTTGGTGATTTCTACATGCTGCCGGAAGGCGGCAGTAATACCCTGGCGCTGAAAGGCTGCGCTGAAATCGTCACTGACATCGATCAGCCTTTTGATGTCATCACCGTTGCGTGCGGCACCGGTGCAACCCTGGCTGGCATTATCTCGGCACTTGAAGCTGATCAAACTGCCATCGGCTTTGCGGTATTAAAAGGCGCGGACTTTCTCGAGCACGATGTGAAGACATTCCTCGACAGCCTGGACAGTCCGGTCGTAGCCGACTGGCGCCTGGAAACCAGTTACCACTTCGGCGGTTATGCCAAAACTACCAG
>JAASSE010000262.1 GCA_021768055.1 Gammaproteobacteria bacterium
AAGCTCGAAATGCAGGGCGATAACGTTTTCATCTCCAGCATGCGCCTGGTTGCTGGAAAGTTACTTTCGGTTTTTGGAGAACGTAAAAAGAAGGAAAGAGTGGGCATCAAGACAACGATTGCGACCATCGGTATCAGGGGTACGGGCGCCTACGTGGAATCAGAACCGGACCATACCTATATCTGCACCTGTTAAGGTAGCGCTGACCTGGCATCGGTAACCGATAAGCAAAGCAGGGAAACGGTTATGACCTATCACCATGATGCACCTCGCTACATCCTGGCAGACGCGCCGACAGGTGAAAAAATAAAATCTGCCCCGGTCATCAACCATACCGACGAGGAACTGGAACTGATCGAATCACTGGTTGGACGCTCGGTACCGTTCGCGTTTACCGGCGACTATGATTCAATGAGAAAAACGAAGTATTAGACTCAGTATCAACTCCTGTACAAACGGTACAACAGCACACCATAAATCATCAGGTTAATCACCAGTACTGATACACCGAGTTGTGTTTGTATATCCCTGGTCAGTCCAGCTGGATATATGATGGGTGCAATATAGTGTTCGATAAACCCCTCTGAATAACCCTCCTCTCCCGCCATTCGGCGCAATGAGTTTTCCCAAGGCGTTAAAGGACATACCCAGCCAATTATTTCTATCAGAACACCCCATACTGCAGTAGGCAGATGAATCCAGGCCATCCAGTGCCATTTAAAAACCATGAGACCACCGAATACGACGAACAGGATAAATGCCAGATGCACGACCACGAGCAGATCTGCAGCAATTCGATAAAGCAAGGTTTGTCCTCCTGTTGTTCCGGATAAAATGCAGCGGCGATATCCATTCTAATGGTTTATCATCGCGCGTATGAGTGTAATTATAAACCTCCTGGCTGCAGCACTAGGCGTAGCCACCCAGCCCCTGCATGTTGGTAATGACGATATCCTGATCGAGTTCGCACCGCGTACACCGGACCAGATGAGTTCTTTCTATGAAGCACGGCAGTTCCCCAGGGCCATGCTGGACATTCTCGAGAAACAGTGTTTTATCACCGTGCGTATTCACAATACCAGCCAGCACAGGATCTGGCTCGACCTGGAAAACTGGGAATTCAGCGCCAACGGCAAGCCCGTTGAACGTTACCATCGCAATGTGTGGAAACAACGCTGGCAGGACATGGATATACCGCTGCGTTTTCAGTCCACGTTCCGCTGGACGCTGCTGCCGGAAACGCTGGACTACCTGCCCAGTGAAATCGAGGGCGGCAATATCGTGCTGCCACGTACCCCGCACCCTATTACGCTTAAAGCCATGTTCAAAACAGGTGATGACAAACATGGCCCAGTGATTCATATCAAATACGACAAGCTGTACTGTGCCGAGGATAAACAATGATTTTAAAAACAAACATCGCTGGCCTTGTGCTGTTGCTGCTCGTCATGGCTACACCATCCCAGGCAGCGCAACAGGAGGTTCCGTTCGGAATCCGCGTCTATGATATTGGCCCGGCGCCTGACTTCAAGCTGAACGATACTGAAGGCGAAACTTTCAAGCTAAGCGGTTACAGAGGCAAATGGGTATTCCTGCATTTCTGGGCCAGCTGGTGCGGCCCCTGCCGCAGGGAAATGCCCGAGATCCAGAAGTTGTCTGAAACCATAGACGATGACCAGTTCGCCATCGTCATGATCAATACTTCGGAAGACGAAGATACCATTTTCATGTATCTTGGTGAGATCCAGTTTGGGCTGAATACGTTAATGGATGCGGACGGTCAGGTCACCGAAGTGTGGAAACCGAGGGGGCTGCCGACAACCTTTCTCATCGACCCTGATGGGAATGTGCGTTACCAGGCGATCGGCGGACGCGACTGGACCAGGCCGGAGTATATTGCATTTATTAATAAACTGACCGACACAGTCCAGTAGCTCCTGAATAGAACAAGACAATAATTACCAACATAACCTTCATCAGCATCCATCATCTTCAACAACTTCACCTTGCTCCGTTGTGTGACGGATACGCGTGAACATCATGTTGTCAATACGATCGAATTGTTGATCAAGTGCATGCTCCACCATTTCAATCGGCATTCCATCGTATATGGTGACTCTGCCATTTGCTTCTGCCAGCAATAGTGTTTCCGATGGTGCCATTAACTGCTTCTCCTGCCATGCATCTACCCCTCCTGCTGAAGCATTTCCCGAAACAACCAGACATGCAACCATTATGTAAACGCTTTTTCTTATCGGATTTTTCATTATTGATTCTCCCATGCTTGTTTTTGTATCGAATAAACGATGGTTAAAATATAGGGAAACAAGGCGATTATCTGCGTGAGCTGATTCACAAAAACATCATGGATGGTCTTGCAGGAGTACAAAGCTGTGAGCCAGCTCTCACTTTTACGGGAACCGGAACAGCTTTTGATGCGTCTGCGTGAGTTGTGGGCATAAAAAAAGCCCCGCTGTTACCAGCGGGGCTTTTGATTCACTTACGAGTGAATGTCGGCTTACATCATGCCGCCCATGCCGCCCATGCCGCCCATATCACCACCAGGCATTGGCGCTTCTTCCTTGGGCAGTTCTGCCACCATGGCTTCAGTGGTAATCAACAGGCCAGCAATCGATGCTGCGTTCTGCAGTGCTGAACGGGTCACCTTGGTCGGGTCCAGAATACCCATTTCAACCATGTCACCGTATTCACTGGTAGCTGCGTTGTAACCAAAGTTGTCCTTGCCGTCCGCAACCTTGGACAGCACAACAGAGGCTTCGTCACCAGCGTTGTCAACGATCTGGCGCAGCGGGTCTTCCATCGCACGGCGTGCGATCTTGATACCGATATCCTGATCGTGGTTGTTACCCTTGACCTTGTCTACCGCTGAACAGGCGCGAATCAGTGCCACACCACCACCGGGTACAATACCTTCTTCAACAGCTGCACGGGTAGCGTGTAGGGCATCTTCGACGCGGGCCTTCTTTTCCTTCATTTCAACTTCTGTCGCAGCGCCAACCTTGATCACGGCAACACCACCGGCCAGCTTGGCAACGC
>JAASSE010000263.1 GCA_021768055.1 Gammaproteobacteria bacterium
CCTGCTCGCGCAGCAGCATCTGCAAAACTTCCAGGACCGCTTCGCAGACTGGCCGATCCGCATCGCCTGCCTGTCGCGCTTCAACAGCAAGAAGAAGCAGGACGAGATCATCGAACAGTTAAAAAGCGGCCATATCGATATCGTCATCGGTACGCATAAACTCCTGCAACGCGGCATTGCGTTCAAGGACCTCGGTATCATCATCGTCGATGAAGAACACCGCTTCGGTGTGAAGCACAAGGAAAAACTCAAATCACTGCGCGCGGAAGTCGACATCCTGACACTGACCGCAACGCCGATTCCAAGAACGCTGAACATGTCGCTGGCCGGCGTACGCGACCTGTCGATAATCGCGACCCCACCGTTGCAACGGCATTCGATCAACACCTTTGTCACCGAGTGGAACGACCAGCTGATCGCTGAGGCCTGCCTGCGTGAAATCAAGCGCGGCGGACAGATTTACTTCCTGCACAATGAAGTCAAAACCATCGAAAAGTACGCTGATGATGTCAGGCAACTGGTGCCGGATGCGACCGTACAGGTTGCTCATGGTCAAATGCCTGAGAAACAGCTCGAACAGGTGATGCTGGATTTCTACCACCAGCGTTTCAACATCCTGGTGTGCACTACGATTATCGAAAGCGGTATCGACGTGCCCACTGCGAACACCATCATCATCAACCGCGCCGACAAACTCGGGCTGGCGCAGCTGCACCAGATCCGCGGCAGAGTCGGCCGCTCGCACCACCGCGCCTACGCTTACATGATTACACCGCCGGTAACAGCAATAACACAGGATGCAAAAAAACGTCTCGATGCAATCGAATCGCTCGAAGACCTCGGTGTCGGCTTCACCCTGGCGACGCATGACCTCGAGATCCGCGGTGCTGGTGAACTGCTCGGTGAACAGCAAAGCGGGCAAATATCCGAGATCGGCTTCAGCCTGTACACGGAAATCCTCGAACGCGCGGTGACATCACTCAAGGCCGGCGAAATCCCGAACCCGGATGAACCGTTAACATCCGGCATCGAAATCGAGCTCGGCATCCCCGCGGTGATCCCCGATGACTATGTCTACGACGTGCACCTGCGCCTGATCCTGTACAAGCGTATCGCCAGCGCCAAATCAACGAGAGAACTGGACGAACTCAAGGTCGAATTCATCGACCGCTTCGGCCTGTTGCCCGAAGCTACCAAGACCCTGTTCCGGATCACCGAACTGAGGCTGTTCGCCGAACGGATCGGCATTGAAAAGATCGACGCCAACGACAACGGCGCTCGCATCCTGTTCACCGAACAACCCGACATCAATCCGGCCAAGCTGATTGAACTAATACAAGCGTCGCCCAACATCTACAAGTTCAACGGCACCGACACGCTGAAACTAACCAAAGAACTCGCAAACGACCAGACCCGCGTCACCGAAATCGAACAACTGCTACAAACCCTCAGCGCCCGAAAAGCCGCATAATCACCTTATCGTCATGCCGGAGTTACTTCAGGCGTCCTGCCTTACGCCCTGCGGGCCAGTTTCACTGTTCAAATTCGATCCCGTCGAATTTGTGATCCCGCATCCAGCGCCTTTCCTCGCCACTCGTCCCTAGCCCCTCCACGATACGTTATAATCAAGCCTATGAAACCAACGATATTATTACTCCTAACCTGTTTCGTACTATCAACCCCCGCAATCGCGGAAATCACTGAATACGACTTCGAACTTATCATCTTCGAAGACACAACAGGCCGCTACGCCAACAGCGAGCAGTGGGAAGACCGTTTCCCGGAAGAATTAACAGGCAACACAAAAACCATTAACTCTGGTATAGAAACAAGCCCAGTGATTAACATCAGCAACATCGAAGGCATCGGGCTCGATGTATACGCGAATAAACTGGAAAAAAACAAGCGTTATAAAATTCTGGTTCACAAAGCCTGGCGGCAAACAGGCTTGGCAGATGATGCGGCAATCGATATACCCATAGACAGCCGACCAAATCTGAACGATCCGACCAGCACACTGGTACCCAATCTGGGTTTGCAATCAGAATCAACGCCTGAAGAGAACAACATCCACGGCAGTATCAAGGTCGTTCTGGGCAGATACCTGCATTTGTACACCGACCTGGTTTACCAGCAACCAAGGAATGACTCCTCACCCATCTGGCAAGGACAATTCTCAAGCGGTTATAAGGATTACCCGATAAAATTCCACCGCCGCATGCGCAGCAAGGAACTCCACTACCTGGACCACCCTTTGGTAGGTATCATCGTGATGGCTTTACCTGTCGAAAAACAGAAAGAGACTGAAGACAAACCAGAAGAAAAATCGATCTAATCCCCCATCCAACTCGAAGGATCTTCAGAGTTAGAAAGAAAAATCTATGAACCGGCTTGAGTAGTTTCTTGAGCAGTCTTCCAACCTACTCTCCGCTCCACACCAGAACGTCTCCCCAGGACATCCCCGAAACGGACCGTTCCACGCCTGTCCTTTTCAGTTCTGCGTTCACTACTTCGGCGATCAAGCCCCTTATCTTTATTATCTTGTTGCGCCATGTGTCCAAAAATTTATCAATTTCGATATTTTCTTGGTAGATCTGGAAATATGATGCATAGGTTATGCCAGATTTAATTGTTCTTTTTATATCAACAATATACGTTTAAATCTTTAAAAACATCGGGTTAGCTGTGACGACATTTGTAAACAATATCGACTATCGCATCATATCTGACGCTCATATTAGCCGATATGATTGACGACAAGCCGGGATCTCTATGATTGGCCAAAGTCTATATATGTTTGTTCAGCGTCCAATACTGTTAATTTCTATTGAAAGCTTAAATGTGACAAGTGAAAGGACTTCATTGTGCGTTAAGCAGGCCGTAAACCACGCCAGCGAATAGAGGTGAAAACAACTATTAAACAGTAATATTCAGCTTTTTGATCAAATCATACAGTGTTGGTCTGCTCACACCCAATAACTCGGCTGCTGGTGCCACCTTCCCATCAACATGTGATAACGCCCGTATAATTGCCTGCCGTTCAACTTTTTCTCTGA